>JARRKF010000027.1:0-8444 GCA_037388405.1 Ignavibacteriaceae bacterium
GTAATACACGACTTGCTCGGAATGAATTAGCTAGTTCTTTAATGTCTTCGGGTGATTTAATCTCTTCCGTTTCTATTCTACTTCTCAAAATCTGGATATGTTTTGTCTAGATAAATATAAAAACAAGATGCAATAGTCCCCAAACTGCAAAATACAAACCGACTTGTTTTCTGGATTCTTTTGAGAGAAACCCAAAATAAATCCCTTTAATAAACGTATTGCTCATCATAGAAACTATAAGCGCAGGGATGACAACACTTTCCACTAGGCTGTTATTATTTACAATAGAAAGAATGAAAGGATCAATATCTGTAACACCAACAACTGCAGCTAATCCAAGCAGTCCTCCTTCACCTAAAAATTGTTGAACAATTACAGTAACCACTGAAAGTATAACAAACAGGGATGCAAATATAACAGCTGGCTTTATCTCGAAGGGGTTTTGGATTGAAGACAGGGGTGTTGAAGGAGTACCATCCTTTTTTGAGTGAAGAAGAAATGCCAGCATAATTCCAAATGCAAATAGTAAAAACATCTTCCACCAGATATCATTTGCAATATCTGAATTTATAAAGTAGATAATTACAAGAATTCTTAAATACATAACACTGCTTGCAAGTATTGTGGCCTGAAAAGCTCTTCTTGCAAGATGCTCATTACTTTTTGCAATATTCCCCATTGCAATACTAACTGCTGTGCTTGAAACTATTCCGCCCATTAAACCTGATAGCCAGAGCCCAAATTTGTCTCCAAATTTTTTCATCAAAAAGTAACCAACGAAACCAATAGAAGAAATAAGAATAACTATCTGCCAGATACGGTAAGGATTCAGATTGTATTGTGTATACTCTTTATCAGGTAATGCAGGTAGGATAATTACAGTAACAATTAGGAATTTTACTACAGCAAGAAATTCAGATTTATCGAGTTTCTCGATATATTGTTCGAGGTGAGCTTTTTCTGAAAGAAGAAGTGTTGTAAATATACCAAGAGCCATAGGGATCCAGATGTCCGCAACTAAGCATAAAACACCAACCACAAAAATCAGCAATGCGGCAATTTCACTTGTCCATCCAATTGCGCCGGATTTTTGCTTTGCAAGATACCCGGCAAGAGTCATCGATCCGATAACAATTATTCCAATGGGGATAATGAACTGAACGTTCAACCTAAATAACCAGGCACATCCGAAGCCAAACAAGCTTATGAGCGTGTAAGTTCTTACGCCTGCAGTAAGTTTTGTTGAGATTTCAGTTCCCCTGCTCTCTCTCTCAAGACCAACTAAAAATCCTAATGCTATTGCTACGAGGAATCTTAGTTGATCTGTCCACTCAATCAGATTCATTTTAAAGAAAATATATTTAACTTGTCAAATATATCTAAACTCACAATGAATAACTTAAATGCAGATAATAAAATATTATGTTAGTAAATAATTGCGATTATCTCAGCAAATTAACAATTAAGGAGTTTTGATCGAACCTAAAAAATTTTTATTTATAAGTATGAGCTCCTAATGTCAGACCATTTTATATAATTAAACGTCTAAAAAATGTTCTGGTTGTAATATTAATTTTTGAAATTCATCTGGATGAGAAACAAAACAATAATAACCTTCATACAATATCTCAGCTTAATGGATTTATTGTTTTCAGGTTTATCAAATTAAATGAATAATCGATATTTTAAATTTAAAATAAAAAGTGAAGTATAATTATGAAAACAAAAAAAGCTAAAGTTGCAACTAAAAATAGAAAAACAGTCAACACAAAAAAGAAGAAATCATCGAAAACAGCTTTATCCAATGAGCTACTGAAAAAAATGCATGCATATTGGCGTGCTGCTAATTATATCTCAGTCGGACAAATTTATCTTTATGATAATCCCCTTCTTAAAAAGCCTTTGACCATCAAGGATATAAAGCGCATGCTTCTGGGTCATTGGGGAACGACACCCGGCCAGAATTTTATTTATGTTCATTTGAACCGTATTATAAAAAAGTATGATCTTAATATGATTTATGTGTCGGGTCCGGGTCACGGCGGTCCCTCTGTTGTTGGTAATGCATATCTTGAAGGAACTTACAGTGAAATTTATCCTGATATCAGTCGGGATGAATCCGGACTTCGAAAGCTTTTTATTCAGTTTTCATTTCCCGGCGGAATTCCAAGCCATGCTTCGCCTGAAACTCCGGGCTCTATCCACGAAGGAGGCGAACTTGGTTATTCACTAAGTCATTCTTTTGGAGCAGTATTAGATAATCCCGATCTTATAGTTGCCTGCGTTGTTGGTGATGGTGAAGCAGAAACAGGCCCCTTGGCTACTGCCTGGCATTCAAACAAATTTTTAAATCCTGTTACTGATGGTGCAGTGCTACCAATATTACATCTTAACGGATATAAAATTTCGAATCCGACAATTCTTGCGAGAATTTCTCATGAAGAATTAGAACAATTATTATACGGTTACGGATGGATTCCTTACTTTGTTGAAGGAGATGATCCGACAAAGATGCATCAAGCTATGGCGGAAGTACTTGATAATGCAGTTCAACAAATAAATAAAATCCAGCACGATGCCCGCGTAAATAATAAACTCGTTCGTCCCCGGTGGCCGATGGTAGTATTAAATTCACCAAAGGGATGGACTGGACCCAAAATGATTGATGGTCATCAAATTGAAGGAACGTTTCGCGCTCACCAAGTACCTCTTTCAGATCCTGCTACTAACTCAAAACACCTGAAAATGCTTGAAGAGTGGTTAAAAAGTTATCATCCAGAGGAATTGTTTGATAACAACGGACGCCTTAAAAAAGAAATAGCAGAACTCGCACCTGAAGGAGAAAGGCGAATGAGTGCAAATCCTCATGCCAATGGTGGAATATTGTTACGAGATCTCCGAATGCCTGACTTTCGCAAATTTGCAGTGGATGTGCCTTCTCCCGGCACTCTGGGCATAGGTGATACACATATATTAGGTCGTTTCCTGCGGGATGTAATAAAATTAAATAGCGAACAAAAAAATTTTAGAATCTTTGCTCCTGATGAAACCCTATCCAACCGGCTTGAAGCAGTTTTTGAAGTTACTAATCGCCAATGGGTAGGAACTACGTTGCCAAAAGATGAATTTCTTGAATCATCCGGGCGAGTGATGGAAATGTTAAGTGAACATCAATGCGAAGGCTGGCTTGAGGGATACCTTCTTACAGGTAGACATGGAGTATTTAATTGCTATGAAGCTTTTATACATATTGTTGATTCGATGTTCAATCAACACGCTAAATGGTTGAAAGTAACAGCACATCTTCCGTGGAGACGAAAAATTTCTTCTTTAAATTACATACTCGCCTCACACGTTTGGAGACAGGACCATAATGGTTTTACTCATCAGGATCCCGGTTTCATAGATCATGTAGTAAATAAAAAAGCTGAAGTAATACGGGTATACCTTCCTCCCGATGCAAATTGTCTGTTATCTGTAATGGATCATTGTCTTCGCAGCCGGCACTATGTAAATGTCGTTGTCTGTGGTAAACATCCCGCTCCGCAGTGGCTTTCAATTGACGCCGCTGTAAAGCATTGTTCACAAGGTATCGGAATCTGGCAATGGGCAAGCAATGATCAGAAAGTAGCTACAGATATAGTAATGGCTTGTTGCGGAGATGTTCCAACATTAGAAACTCTAGCAGCAGTTTCAATACTGCGTAAACATCTGCCTGAATTAAAAATCAGGGTCGTTAATGTTGTTGACCTAATGAAGCTTCAGCCACAAACAGAGCATCCACATGGTTTAAGTGACACTGATTTCGATGAATACTTTACAAAAGATAAACCGGTGATTTTCGCTTTTCATGCTTATCCTTGGTTAATCCACCGGCTTACATATCGTCGTACAAATCATAATAACATACACGTACGCGGATACAAAGAAGAAGGCACCATAACAACTCCTTTTGATATGACAGTTATGAATGAAATGGATCGTTTCCACCTTGTTATGGATGCTATAGACCGCCTGCCTCAGACGGGTGAGAAAGGTCTTTACCTGAAACAGCAGTTAAAGGATAAGCTGATTGAACATAAGCAATATATTGACAAGTACGGTGAGGATATGCCTGAAGTAAAGAATTGGAAGTGGACAAATAAAAAGGCAAACTAATATTTTAAAGGATGAATCTTTAAAGGAATTAAAATGTCGACAGACACTGAAAGTTATAAATCAATAAGTTCAAAAGATATTCTGGCAGAACTTAAATCAGATCCAGCCAGAGGTTTAAATGAAACCGATGCAAAGCAAAGGCTGGAAAAGTACGGGCCAAATGAAATAACCGAAAAGAAAGTGAGTCCCATCTTAAAATTCTTAAGCTATTTTTGGGGACCTATTCCATGGATGATTGAATTTGCAGCCATTCTTTCAGCCATCATTCATCACTGGGAAGATTTCTGGGTTATTTTTGCTCTTCTATTATTAAATGCAGTTGTAGGATTTTGGCAGGAATATAAAGCCGACGATGCAATAAGTTTATTGAAGCAAAAACTTGCACTTAATGCACGTGTTTTTCGTGATAGTAAATGGAAAGAATTAGCTGCCAGAGAGCTAGTCCCTGGTGATGTAGTCAGGGTTCGACTGGGAGATATTATACCTGCTGACATAAAACTTTTTTCAGGAGATTATCTTTCTATAGATGAGTCTGCACTAACAGGTGAATCCTTACCAGTTGAAAAACATAAAGAAGATATTGCTTATTCAGGTTCGGTAATTAGACAGGGAGAAATGAATGGCCTGGTTGTAGGAACAGGTTTAAATACTTTCTTTGGCAAAACAGCAAAACTAGTCGCAGAAGCGAGAACAATCAGTCATTTTCAAAAAGCAGTAATTAAAATTGGTAATTACCTAATTGTTCTTGCAGCTTTTATGGTTGCTGTAATTTTTATGGTGTCTTTTTACAGACACGAACCTTTCTTTGACACTTTACAGTTCGCACTTGTATTAACTATTGCTGCCATTCCTGTTGCATTGCCCGCAGTTCTGTCCGTAACTATGGCAGTTGGCGCCTCCATCCTGGCTAAGAAGAAGGCTATAGTAAGCAAGCTGGTTGCAATTGAAGAAATGGCAGGAATGGACATTCTGTGTTCCGATAAAACCGGAACGATAACAAAAAATGAATTGACTCTTGCAGATGTAAAAGCATTTGAAGATTTTACTTCTGATGATGTCTTACTATTTGCTTCTCTTTCATCAAGAGAAGAAGATAAAGATCCAATCGACACTGCGATTATAGATAAAGCAAAATCTATCTCAACGCTTTCAGAAAAACTAAGTTCTTATCAAATCAAAGACTTTAAACCTTTCGATCCAGTTATTAAAAGAAGCGAAGCTACGGTAACTGATAAGAATAATAAAACATTTAAAATCACAAAAGGTGCTCCGCAAGTAATTCTGGAACTTATCGAAGGTGCAGAAAAAGATAAAACAACGGATATAATTAATAAACAAATTGATGAATTTGCTGAAAAGGGCTTTCGAGCTCTGGGAACTGCAAAAACTAATGATCAGGGGAAATGGGTATATGTTGGTTTAATTCCTCTTTTTGATCCACCAAGAGATGATTCAGCAGCAACTATTAAAACTGCAACGGATATGGGTATTAATGTTAAGATGATAACTGGTGATCATACAGCCATTGCAAAACAAATTGCTCAGAAGGTAAATCTTAAAAACAATATTCAGGAGGCTTCTGCATTTTTAGATAAACCTGATAAAGAAGCTGGCGAAATTGTAGAAAAAGCTGATGGATTTGCACAGGTTTTTCCAGAGCATAAATATAGGATAGTAGAATTACTGCAGGAGAAAAAGCATATTGTCGGGATGACAGGCGATGGAGTTAATGACTCCCCCGCTCTAAAAAAAGCTGATGTCGGAATTGCAGTGGCAGGTGCAACAGATGCCGCAAAATCCGCAGCTGATATTGTTCTTACTTTGCCTGGTCTGTCAGTAATTATTGATGCGTTAAAGGAAAGCCGTAAAATATTTCAGCGGATGAATAGTTATGCTATTTACAGAATTGCTGAAACTATTCGGGTTCTCTTTTTTATAACACTTGCCATAATTGTATTTAATTTTTATCCTGTTACTGCTATAATGATAGTTTTACTAGCCTTGTTTAATGATGCACCTATAATGGCTATTGCATACGATAACGTTAAATATTCTAAAGAACCTGAAAGATGGGATATGAGAGTTGTTCTAAGTATGGCCACATTCCTAGGATTAATAGGTGTAATAAGTTCTTTTGGAATATTCTATATTGGACAAGAGGTTTTACATTTATCAAAAGAAGCTGTGCAGTCTTTCATATTTTTAAAGTTAGCTGTTGCAGGTCACTTAACAATTTTCTTAACAAGAACCCGTGGACCGTTCTGGTCATTCAGACCTAGCGGAATTTTATTTTGGTCTGCGGTTATAACTAAATTACTCGCAACTTTAGTTGCAGTGTATGGCTGGTTTATTACTCCAATTTCCTGGAACTTAGCTTTGTTGGTTTGGGGATATGCATTAGCTGCATTTTTAATAACCGACTTTTTGAAAGTTAGAATATATAAATTATTAGATCATAGGGACATAAAATTTCATAAGTAGAATTAATTAAAGGATAAAAAATGGACGACAAAATTAAAAAATCAAAAATTACAGAATTAATAAAAATGCTTGGCAGCGATAACGGACTCGAACGAGAAAAGGCACGGAAAGCATTAGTTGAAATAGGTAAAGATTCAATAGATTATTTAACTGAATTACTTTCTCATCACAAGCATATTTATCGCTGGGAAGCTGTAAAAACCATGGAAGAAATCGGAGACCCTGTTTCAATACCGTTATTCATACAGGCAATGGAAGATGAAAAAAGTGATGTGCGCTGGCTAGCTGCAAAAGGATTAATCAAGGTAGGAAAGCATTCAATAAAACCTTTATTGAAGCTACTTGAAGAGAAATCCGATTCTGTTTTTGTATTGGAAGGTGCTCATCATGTAATTCTGATTCGATGATATTGATTTATTAATGCTCATTTTATTTAAACTTAAGGATAATTCTTTTGCCTTTTATATCCCGGCCAATAATCAAAAAATATTTTTTCATTCTACTATTTGTACTAGCCTGGGTTCTTGTTTCATCCGGTAAGATTTATAATTCTATGTCCTACTTTACGGCAGATGACTCAAACATTGAATACATTGGAAGATTTTATTTTTCCAGACCTGGAATAGCGAGATTTGATTGGCCGGGCGTTCAGATCAGAACAAACTTTAGCGGAACGTTTTGTGCAATTAAGATTAAGGATGGGCATAACGATTACAACATACTTATTGATGGAAAGCTTACAGAAGTTCTTCGTACCAGCTCTGATACAATATATACAATTGCTGAGAATCT
Source organism: Ignavibacteriaceae bacterium (assembly GCA_037388405.1). Taxonomy (GTDB): domain Bacteria; phylum Bacteroidota; class Ignavibacteria; order Ignavibacteriales; family Ignavibacteriaceae; genus IGN2. The sequence goes on from JARRKF010000027.1 coordinate 7,432, forward strand.
AAAAGACAGCCTGCATTCGCTTATTATTACAAAACGTACGGAAGGAGATAATAGTATTTCTTCTTTCGAAGGATTTATACTTAATAAAACAGATAGTCTCTATCCTTTTGTCAATAAAAAGAAGAGAAAAATAGAATTTATTGGCGATTCATTTGTGGCCGGATTGGGCAGTGAAGGCAAAACACCGGATTGTTTGTTTAGCAGAGATACAGATAACAACTACATTGCTTTTGGACCAGTGCTCGCAAGAAGATTTAATGCTGATTATTCTATTATTGCACACTCGGGAATTGGAGTTGTACGAAATGATGGTGATACAAACTTAACATCTGAACGACCATTACCATACTATTATAAAAGATCTTGTCTTAATGATACATTAAAATGGGATTTTCAAAAATGGCAGCCAGACCTTGTTGTAGTAAGATTGGGAAATAACGATTATTGGAAAAAGCCTTATCCCTTAACTAAAGTGTTTCAAGAGGCATACTTTAACTTTTTAAAAGAAATCAGAAATTTATATCCTCAGGCAAGTATTCTTGTATTTTGTGAACCAATTGGAAAAGATCAGCATTGCGATTATATAAGTAGTGCGGTTACTGAATTGAAGAATGAGTTCGGTGATAAAAAAATCTGGTTTGAAAAGTTAAATATTATTTTAGACAAACAAAAAGATTTTGGATGTAAGCAACATCCGAATGGATCCGGACATAAAAAGATTGCGGATGCACTAGAGCCTATAATCCGTAAAGCAATGAATTGGTAATAATTCACTCTGACTCATTCATTTTTAATACTTTAATCATCCCCTGCTTAGATAAATATATTTTACTGGGAACCTTTTTCAATCATCCAATAAATCTGACAAGAAACATCCTGAACTTTACACAGCTCAAAAAAATTAAAATCAGATTTGAAGAATTTTGTTAACCGGGTATGTGAATTACAATATCTTTGTTAATTCAAAAAGGGGTAGAGGAAATTTAAATGCTCTGTGTTCAATTAATATTCTT
>JARRKF010000028.1:0-6998 GCA_037388405.1 Ignavibacteriaceae bacterium
ACGAGCATGGGAAAAAAGATATCATGTTGTTGAACCAGATAGAACAGATACAAACAGGAGGCTATATTCTGAAAGCGAAATAGAAAAATTAAAATTGTTAAATGATGCGGTTCATCAAGGACATAACATTGGTGGAATTGCTAATCTGACTGTTGAAGAATTAAAAGCTCTACTTAAAAAAGATAACTCTGACCTTTCAAAATTTACCGGCACGATAGTTAAATCCGAATCTGATAAAAGTATTGAGGAATTTTTAGCCGAATGTATTAGTGCAATTAAAGGATATAATGCAAAAGAACTTGAAGCTATTTTATTAAATGCATCCACAAAATTTACACAACCAATTTTAATCGAAGAATTAATTGTCCCGCTGGTGTATAAGGTTGGGGATATGTGGCATGAGGGGGAGATTAGAGTTGCAAATGAACATCTTGCATCGTCAGTAATTCGTTCATTTATGTTTAATCTTTTGGAGTCGTACTCATTAAATGATTCTGCCCCTGTAATGGTTTCTGCCACACCAAGAGGACAGGAACATGAGCTCGGTGCTCTTATTGCTGGGGTTGTTGCTGCTTCATCGGGCTGGAAAGTCATTTATCTCGGTTCAAGTTTACCTGCAGAAGAAATTGGTGCGGTTGTCTCGCATCTTAATGCTAAAGTGGTTGCACTGAGTATAGTTTATCCAAATGATGACCCACATCTTAAACGTGAAATATTAAAACTGCAACAGCTTTTACCAAGTGGAGTATCGGTAGTTGTTGGTGGCAGATCAGTAAATGGCTACTTAGATGTGCTCGATGAAATAGGAGCTATAACAGTAAAAGATACGAAACACTTAAGACTGGAACTGGAAGCAATCAGGGAACACAAGTACAACTAAACACATCTCTTTTTAAAAATTTTTTCCAACTGCAGCTAAAAACTTTTCTACATTTTTGGACATTCTTTTTCAATGAAATTTGAAGAAGCACTTCAGATTAAAAGATAGGGGTGCATGTTCGAAGAAGAAACAAAAGGAAGATAAATGTCTTTAATAAAGAAGGGAAGAGTTAATCGTAGTAAATTCCTTTAAAGTCAATTTCCGGATGTGCCAGGTCAGTATCAATTCCGCTTGTATTAAAATTGACTTGCTGTCCGGGAGCCAGATCAAAAATAGTTGCCGCAACTTTATGTCCGTCAATTTCATATTTAATAAATACGTTTTTAATCTGTCTCTTTAAATTGTTCTTTACTCTGCCACTTACGGTAGCAAAATATATTGGTTCTGATGATGTGGATGTTTGATGCATTATCTGTTTTGATATCTGTAACTTTCCCGTAACCTTTATATCATCCTCAACTTCCATTGAAAAAAGATAATAAAGTCCTCCCCCAATAGCGGCAAGAAGAAGGATTATTGTAAGAAATCTCATCATAAAATTAATTTTCGCTTATCAAACTATTTAGTAATCAACAAAAACTGTTCCGTCAGATCTGACCACATTTTTACTGATTTGTATTAAAACGCGTTAAAATATTACATAAATGAGCAAAAAAGCTGTAAAAATGTGATTAATAATTGATTGAAATTAGGGCAAAAATCCCCTTATTGTCAAAAATGACGAATAATCAACTGTCCTTTTCATTCAACTAGTAGGTAATAACTAATACAATTTTATCTGTAAACTGCCTTACGTATTTCCTCGATACTGTTAAATGTTTTAGAGGGATTCAGATATTTTGCAAGAAACTTGTAAATCTTTAACCGAATTGACAAAGCAATTTTAGTATCCTGCCTGTCAAACGAATGACCGCCTGGCAGATCATTAAATATTTGATATTCGAATTTTTTGTCTGCAGCCTTTAATGCATTTATTAATGCTTCTACCTCAAGCACGTTTACATCTTCATCATTTGTGTTGGTGTGAATGAGAAGCGGTGTGTTTTTGAATTTGTCAACATTCCATACAGGGGATCTTCTTCTGTACTCTTTAACATTTTCATCGGCTGATTGACCAATGTGATAATCAGCTTCATAAAGATCTCTGTATGGTTGATCTTTGTATCCCATTCTAGCAATAAGATCACTTACGGGAACTCCGGCAAACGCAACTTTATAATTATCAGGATGATTGAAGACAGACATTAATGTAATTAACCCACCGTGGCTCCAACCGATTATTCCAACTCTATCCGGATCAATAAACTCATAATTATCAAGCATGAACTTTCTGCTTGAGTCAACATCTTCAATTTCCAATCCACCGTAATCTATTTTTTCATAATGTTCTTTACCGTAACCGGTACTGCCTCGGTACTCGGCTGCAACAACAATGTATTGCTGTGAAATTAATTCTCTTACAATATGTGTGTAGTAAGTAGAAAAGTTACTGTGTACACCACCGTGCGGAAAAACTATCAGCGGATATTTTTTCGTATAATTTAGATTTTTAGGAATGAAAACATAAGACCAGAACTTAACCGGATTGCCAGCACCCTGCCCTGTTGGATTAAGTTCTTTCCACTTTGGTGGCCCCGTCATAAATACCTTGTCAATGAATGCAACATCACCAACTCTCTGAAACCACAAAACATCATCAATATTTTTCTCAAGCACATCAAGACGATGTTCGAGGTTTTCGTTATAATCTATAAGCGATTGGATCTCAGATTTCTGGCAACTAGAATCGCTTTGAGCTTTAATGATGTTTGAATTGATGAACATTAGAACGATAGCTAAAACGGAGGTAGTGAGGAAGTCATTCTTATTCATAATATCTCCTTATTTTTAAGAGATTGTAAATTCACTCTATTAAAATATGATAACCGCAACTTTTTTGTAAGGACTAAAACTCTGTTCCTTCATTGGAGTATTATTTAATTATATTTATATTGATTTAAGAGTTAGATATACATTAATTAATTTCTTAGGAGGCGTAATGATAAAATTCAGAGCATTACTTTTTTTCCTTTTCCTCATTGTAGTAGCGTCAATTTCTTTTGCTCAAACTGTTCACGTGGTAGAAGCAAGAGATTTTGTATTTGTTCCGGAGAATGTTAACGTAGCCGTTGGCGATACCATTGAATGGCAGTGGATAGAGGGTTCGCATACAACTACTTCCGACAGCACATCTGGTCAAAACGTATGGGATGCACCATTAAATGTTGCTAACCAGGTTTTCAGGTTTGTAATTACAGCACCGGGTGTTCATCATTATGTCTGCACACCTCATCAAAACTTGGGTATGGTAGGAACAATTACTGCAACAATAAGCGGTGTAGAAGATGAAAATAATCCACCGAAAAAGTTTCAGCTTAGTCAGAACTACCCGAATCCTTTTAATCCGTTTACAACTATTAAGTACTCGCTTTTAGAGCCAGCGAAGGTTACATTAAAGGTTTACAATTTGCTTGGTAAAGAAGTTGCTGAACTTGTAAATGGGAATAAAAATGCTGGTAATTATGAAGTTGAATTTGATGCAAGTACTCTACCCAGCGGTATATATTTTTACGAGTTGAAAGCAGGAAGCTTTACACAAACAAAGAAAATGGTCCTCCTTCGCTAAAGCTTTGGCGGATAAATTTTGATGAAATAAAGTAAGAGTATGATTAAGGGTAAGATAAAAAAATGAAACTTTACTCATATTCTTACTCTTTATCTTACTCTACCTCCGGTTCTGCCATCGTTATCAATTTATCAGGATCGATTACAGGCTCAACTCCTTTCGGGATTTTTACAAAGCCGGCACCCTCGCGCATTTCTACTTTAACAATTTCGTCCCCCAGTTTTACTTCAACAGGAACTGAGTACGGAAGATCATTTTCAATTTCCCATTCAAGATAAAGAAAACCATTTTCAATTTTTGCTTTAAGAACCGGAAGTGATGCGTGTCTGAAATAAACTTCCCAGAACCAGTCGAGCTCTCTGTCAGAAACCTTCTCTGCAATTTCAAGGAAATCATCTGTCGTTGCGAACCTGCATTGTCTTCCGTCTTCAACTTTCTCCATTTCTGGATCTGGAAATGCCCAGCGTCTTAAAACTTTTTTGAAAACATCATCGCCCAGGTAATAACGAAGTGTGTGAAGAACATACATTCCTTTTGAGTACATATCATTTGTGTAAGCTTCGCTGCTCGTCATTTCTTTTCTCGGTGCAATCGGCTGTTCGTTTTTCGAGAGCTTCCAGTTCATCATAAATGCCATTGGATTTTTGTCAGGCAGCTTATCTTCCATATATAAAGTCTGCATATAACCGCAAACTGCTTCGTGAATCCGGAAATCGCTCCAGTCTTTTGCGGTGACCATGTTTCCCCACCACTCGTGACCAAGTTCGTGATGATGCAGCCAGTCAAATCCGAATTGATCATCTCTGTATCCATATCCGTTTGCAATTATTGTTTGATGTTCCATTCCAAGATAGGGCGCTTCAGCAACTCCATACTTGTCTGCACGGAATGGATACGGACCGAGAAGCTCTTCGTACCATCTTAAATGTTCTAAAAACTCGGGACAATGATCTCTTGCCTTTTCCATACTTTCAGGAAGAACCCAGATTGTTACGGGAATTTCTTCTTCCGTTACACTCGTGTATTTATATTGAATAGTATCGAACGGTGCAACGTTGATGGATATTCCATAATTATTAATCGAAGTAGAAACAAACCAGCAGAAAGTATGTGTTCCTTCCTTGTTATCGAGAATGTATCTCAGCTTTCCGTTTGATGCACAAATTAAATTTTGAGGGACTGTCCAATTGAGCAGAACAGAATCCGGTTCATCGGAAGGATGATCTTTGCATGGCCACCAGGTATCAGCTCCTCCGCCCTGACAGGTAACTCCGATCCACGGTTCTCCATCTTTTGTTGTCGACCATGTAAACCCGTCATCCCAAGGAGGATTTTCTGCAACTCTTGGCTTTCCGCCGTAATAGATTTTAACCTTTAGAAGATTTCCTTTTAATACTTCTTCAGGCAAATCAATCGTTATTTTTCCTTTGTCGTGCTTGAATGAAAGCTCTTTGTATTCAGCTGGCGCATCCCAGACAATTTTTGTTATTCTGTACCTGTCATCAAGATCGAGTACAAATGCCTTCATATTAGTAACAACTTCAGCAATTACTCCAACCCAGCCGTTAATCGTTTGTTTATCAGGATCGATGTTTAGGTTGATGTTGTAGAACTTAATATCGTACGCAGCCCACTCAGGAGTAAGCGGACCGCCAGAATCTTGTGAGCCGAATTGCGGGAATATTTTAGCCGTGAAAAAAAGTATAAACAGGAAAGCTAAGAAAAGAGGTCTAATCATATTTAAATAAACGAAGTTAAAAACGAAGTAAACCTATTTGTAATTATTTAAATTGTCAACAACGAATGAAGAGACATATTGCATTCAGTAACAGTAAAAACAAAAGTGTTCAAAATTCAGTTTTATGAATTATTGAATTGGCATTGCCTTCAAGATTTGCTATTATATAAATGTAAAATTAATAATTAAAACAGGAGTAATAATGTCATTAGAAATGCCTAAGGTGATTACATTCAATTATACACTCAAAGATGAGTCAGGCAATGTCCTTGATTCAACCACAAATAACCAACCGTTATCTTTTCTGAAAGGTTCGAACCAGATTTTACCCAAACTAGAAGAAACTCTGGATGAAATGATTATAGGCAGCAAAAAGAATGTTAAAATTCCGGCTAATGAGGCTTACGGTGAATACAGTGATAATGCAATTCAGACATTAAAGAAAGAGCAGTTCCCCGATGGAGCAAGTTTAGATGTAGGTGTCAGATATGTTGCAAACTCACCCGATGGAAAGCAAATGCCTTTCGTAATTACGGAAGTTAAAGAGAACGATGTTAGAGTAGATTTTAATCATCCCCTTGCCGGCAAAGATCTTGAATTTGATGTTGAGCTTGTTGATAAAAGAGATGCAACACAGGAAGAAGTTCAGCATGGACACGTTCATGGTCCCGGTGGGCATCATCATTAATTTTGGGAACACCACCCCGTCACTTTGTGACACCCCTCCTCTTATGAAGAGGAGGGGAAACTTATGAAGATGTCACGATCGTATCGTGACATTATTTTTTTATTCTGGGTTCAGAATATTAATGGTCAAATTATTCTATTACATCCAGCCCGATAGATTTAAAGAAAGCATCCTGGTTTGGTTCTCTTTCTAAAAATTCTTCCACCATTCCAAGCTCGTCTCTTGAACTGCCGTTAGAAAGAATTGTATCGCGGAACCTCTTTCCTGAATTTACATCCATTATTCCATTCTTTTCAAAAACAGAAAAGATATCCTGAGCATAAACTAATGCCCAGAGATAGCTGTAGTAACCCGCAGCATAACCCATCAGATGACCGAACGATGCAAACATTTCAGTTCCTTCAAGATACGGATATAAAGTAATTTTGTTCTGAAGTTCTTTCTGGACTTCAATAATTGGTTGGCTGCTTGTCGGATCATATTTATCGTGAAGTGTAAAGTCAAGTATTCCATAATAAACCTGCTGTGTGTATGCAAGTCCCGAACCAACGTTTTTTGCAGCGAGCATTTTATCAAATAATTCTTTCGGAAGAACTTCGCCTGTTTTGTAATGCTTAGCAAAAAGTTTAAGCGACTCATAATTCCAAACCCAATTTTCAAAAAATTGTGATGGGGTTTCAACGAAATCTCTTGCCACAGAAGTCCCTGCCTGTGAAGAAAGATTTGTTTTTGTAAGAACTGCGTGAAGCACATGCCCAAACTCATGAAAGAAGGTTTCAACATCGCCGTGCGGAAGAAGAGAGGGCATATCTGCTGTCGGTGCTGGAAAGTTACAAACCAGCGTAGCAGTCGGTAATTGGTAACCATCAACTGTTTCTTTTCCGCCGATCATCGGGAAGCTAGCTGCGTGCGAGAATTTATTAGGTCTTGGGTAAAGATCAATATAAAATCTTGAAATTATTTTTCCGTCCTGTTTTACATTAAACAATCTTACTCCTTCGTTCCAGACTGAAGGATTAGGAACTTC
>JARRKF010000029.1:0-6989 GCA_037388405.1 Ignavibacteriaceae bacterium
GCTTTGAAAACTTCTGAAACGATAATGGATAAAGAAAAGAAGTTCTTTATTAAATATAATTTCAAACCTGGTGAGTTATTTAAATATCGGATGACTGTTATTTCACAAAACGAACAAAACGTTCAAGCAGACACTAATATTACTACAGCTCTTAATCAAACTCTTATCTACATAATTAATTTCAAAACACTTTCACTTGATGAGGATAGTATTGCCGAACTTCAATGCACCTTCACATCTGTTAATTTAAAAGCCAACATTAACGATAAGGAAATCATATATAAGTCGGAAGCAAAAAATGATTCGACTGAGCAAGTAAAATTTGCAGAATATGAATCATTCGTAAATAATCCTTTTAATGTTAGAGTTGGGAAGGATGGCAACATAGTTGAAATTTACAAGACTGATAAAATTATGAATCGTTTTCTAAGTCTCCGTAGACTTGCAGATTCATTAAGCACACAGGATAAAGTTTTGTTTAAAGAAGATATGAGCAACAGATCAATTAAACCTTTGCTTGTTCAAATCTTTCGCGAAGTTCCTACGCATAAAGTTGCAATAGATTCTTCTTGGTCTTATAAACGAGAATCATTACCGGTATTAATATTCAAAGTTGATTACACAAATATTTATAAAATTGAAAAACTAGAGATGCTGGATGATGAAATGATCGCGGTAATTAATGGTAACGTTGATGCTAAAATTACAGGTGAAAATACTTACAGTGAACGAGGTATAAATTATCAGTTTGACACTCCAATTACCTCAGCAACAGGCACAATTTATTTTAATCTTGATAAAGGCTTAATTCAGAAAAGCAGAACTGAAACGAGAATGCAATCTACTTACCGAATGGAGATGCCGACTCCCCAAGGAACAAAAAAAGGAAGTGCAAGCGAAAATACATCGAATATAAATGTACTAGAACTTCTCTAGGTAATTGAAGTCTAATAAACATTTCGATTAGTTGATGAGAACAAGAATTTAAGTAATTCTTTCTCCCCCATTTTCTCCAAAATTCATGTCAAGATTGGTTTTTTTGATTTTTTCACAAATCTTTTTTTGGTTAAGATTTTGAAGAAGAAAACCACATAAAATATAAGGATATTAGATATGAAAAAACTTCTTTTCTTTCTTTTATTAGTTGCTGCAGGTTATCTGGTTTATCATTTTGCGATTAATAAAAAAGATGTGCTCGAGATAAATGCTAACAAGGTCGTGAAAACCAGTCATTCATTTGATACCGATGCACCGGCGATGATACCTGAAAAAGAAGCTTGTATAGAAGGAACAGTAAAAAATAACAGTGAAAATGTTATCACTAATATTATTCTTAATTATAAATTGAACGCACAACCTGTAGATGCAAAAATTGAAGTATTACAGCCTGGTGAAACTAAAGAATTCATCACTCCGACTATAAAGCTCAGACATTCTGAAGTAACTTTCTTTCTTGATAACATGAGTTATGAGTGATTTGAAATAAATCCTAAAGCATGAAAAGATTGCATTTTAACTAATATTATTATTCTCAATCGTATTGAAACAATTATCGACTCTTCATTCATCTCTTTGAAAAAGAAAAAAGGATTGCCCTCACCACAGCAATACTGATTTCTTACAATCATTCTTTACTCTTTTTAATGAGCGTGTGCTTCAACAGTCGATGTTGCAGGCTGCTTTATTCTCTGTGCTCTGGCTCCTAGCAAACTTGATGCGGAAACATAACCAGCTAAAACAGATGTAATTAAGCCAAGATATCCTCCTATTTCTTCTATTCCGCTAGAACCAGTCCAATTGCCAATGGCAAAAACTATGAAAGTAAGGCACAATCCAAATAAGAAAAGGTTCCTTCCAATATTTTCTCCGAAAGATGCAAACCAGAGATAGGATATAAATACAGCATATAGAATATATATCCATCCTGCAAAAGAAGATAAAGTACCTGATTGAATTGAATTAGTCGATACCATTGAAGTTAATGAAAACGAAAACAGAAGTCCACCGATTACAAGAAATAGTGCTGTATCAAGTGTACTTCCGTTTATAAATGCAAAAATACCTGCAATGCTCAGAATCACTCCTCCGAGCAGCATAACCAATACCACTCCGGAATAATTCATTGGTGGTAAAAACCAATGTGCAATTATCATACTAATTAGCCATCCAGCAATGAATAAGCATGCAAATCCTAGTGCTTCCGGGTTAGCGAATTTCCTGTCCATAGTTTCCTCCTTAAATTATTTCTTATTTAATTATTCCCCTTCAGTTTCATAATCAGTTTTTATAAAAAGAAAAAACTATTGTCAAGTCATTTAAAAACTGAAATAATTAATCGAAGAGAGAAATGGATGCAGTCAGAAATTTTTCAACAACTAATAATAATTTCTGACTAGTAGAAGTGTATTTCTAAATAAAAAGGAATCTCGGGAAGTTTAGATTAATGGTTTACTAATTTAGCTTAAGTAAAATTGAACTATTCTTGTTTTGGTATTTTCTTCTCCCGCACAACGACCCTCATCCCCTCAACAGCAGTAACAATAATCGGTTTTCCGTGCTCAATGTATTCCGATTCGGTAACAACATCAATTCTTTTTCCATTAATCTCAGCAGTACCTGCAGGACGTAAAGTTGTTAAAGATACCCCTTCTGCTCCTAACAGATCTGAAAGTGTTGTTCTTGAAGTATAACCTGCATGAGCTTTCTCTTCTTCTGACAAAATAAATCTTTTAAAGATATTTGATTTGGGAAGAAATCTGACCAAGAGGAAAATAAAAATAAGAGCAAATAGCAAAGCTACCGTTAGTTGGATAATTGCTCTGGAAATTATTCCGGGTTCTAATGAGGGATTAGGTCCCACAAGAGATAAAAATAGTGAAGCAATAATTAATATTATTCCGCTAATACCTGCAATCCCAAATCCCGGAATTACAAATATTTCCAGCAGAAGTAATATGAGACCACCGACAAACATTAATATTTCAATAATGGAGGCAAGCTGAAGAATGTATGATGATCCAAAGAAAAGAGCTAAAGCAACTATACCTGCAGTTCCGGGAACTCCCCATCCGGGAGATTTTATTATGCTATTAATCCGAATATTCCTATCATTATGAGCAATGATGACACAATTGGATTATTAAGAAAACGGACCACATCCTCCGCCCAGTTAGCTTTCTGATAAATCTTTTCCGCATCTTGTAAATTGAAATAAGCAAAAACTTCATCAATATTATTCAATAATGTATCGGCAATACCATATTTCAAAGCTTCGTCAGAAGTTAATGTTACAAGTTTGGTAGAATCAACTAATCCAGGAATAACAACTCTTTCATCTACCATTCCCTCCGCAATATCAGCTCTTCTGCCATTCTTTTCGGCGGTTGCTCGCATTTCAGATCTCATATAAGACTGATATTTTTCCCCTACTTTTTCTCCAGTTTGACTTACAACTGTTGCAGCACCAATAGAACCACCAGGTACCATAATTATTTTCTTACATGAAAGTGAAATTAATGCTCCAGCAGATATAGCCCGATTATTAATAAAGGCCACAGTAAGAATATTGGTTCCGATAATTGCATCTTTAATTTGTGTAGCGGCATCAAGTCTTCCACCAAAAGTATTGATCTTAAATATTATTGCACTTGCATTATCTTTTTCTGCATCCGATACAACTCTGCTGATATAAGGTGCTAGACCGAGATCTATTTCGCCATCAATATATGCTATGTGAACCTTCTTCTGTGGAAATAGAGATGAAGACAAAATTAAAAATGCAATTAAGATTTGCCAGATAACTTTCAATTTACCTATCCCCGAACTGATTTAATTAAAATTTTATGATTAAAAATAGTCTGATAATTTGAAAATAAAAATATAATTGCCGAAAGAATATTGGACTGCCGAATCAGTTAATAGATGACTTTAAAAAGGAAAACCCACAACTTCTCTAACCTAATGATTAAGTCAAAGCTGTGGGTTTAGGAAATGATATTAACTATTCGCTTTTCTTAGCAATAACTGATGTAATAGCTGAACGCTCAATTTTAAGCTTAATATTATCGCCAACTTGAACAAGTGCTGTCTTTTCTTCCAGACCAGCGATTATCCCATGAATTCCGCCACTCGTTACAATCTTATCACCTTTTTCAAGATTAGAAAGCATTTTATCTCGTTCCTTTGAGCGTTTCTGCTGTGGTCTAATTATCATAAAATAAAAAATTAAAAATATGGCACCGAACATAATCAGCGTACTGATTAATCCTCCGCCACCTCCATCTCCGCCTTGCGGAGCCATTGCAATTAACAGTTCCAATTAATCCTCCATCCCGTTTTTCCGGGAATTATTTTTGATTGTTATTTTTCTTATTGTTTTATCTTTCCAGTCTTGAAATGTCCCATCCAATATTTTATTACGTGCTTCTCTTAAAAGAGAATTGTAAAAATGCAGATTGTGAACACTTGCTAACTCCAAAGCTAATAATTCTCCGGCATTAAACAGATGCCTTAAATAGGCTCTTGAATAATTTTTGCAGGTAAAGCATTCACACTGCTCATCTAATTTACTAAAATCATCTTTGAATTGTGCATTTGATAAAGTTAATACTCCTTCACTCGTAAAAAGCACTGCGTGTCTTGCATTCCTCGTTGGCATAACACAATCAAACATATCTATTCCGCGTTCAATGGACTCGAGAATATTTTCTGGTCTTCCAACTCCCATTAAATATCTAGGTTTATTTTCCGGCATTAAATCGGTTGTAAAATCTGTAATTGAATACATTTCTTGCATAGGTTCACCAACTGCAAGTCCACCAATTGCATAACCATCAAATTCAATTTTAATAAGTTCATTTGCTGACTTTTCACGTAAATCTTTATACGTGCTCCCTTGGATTATTCCAAACAGAAACTGATTGTGATTGTATAAAGGTTTAGTTTTCTCAAATGCAATTTTGTTTAGCTCTGCCCATTTACTTGTAAGAGTGGTTGACTTTTCCGCATATTCAAAATCACAAGGATACGGTGTGCATTCATCAAGAACCATCATTATATCCGAGCCGATGCTCCGTTGAATTTGAATAACTTTTTCTGGTGTAAAGAAATGAGTTGAGCCATCTAGATGCGATCTGAATTCAACTCCATCCTCTTTTAATTTTCTTAAGCTTGATAAGCTGTAGATCTGGTAACCACCACTGTCCGTAAGAATTGGTTTGTTCCAGTTTATAAATTTATGCAATCCGCCAGCCTTCTTAAGAATTTCCGTTCCAGGTCTCAGATAGAGATGATATGTATTTGAAAGAACAATCTGAGCACGAATATCATTTACAAGTAAATCATTGTTGACAGCTTTTACTGTCCCTTGAGTACCAACTGGCATGAAAACGGGAGTTTCTACAATTCCGTGGTTGGTTTCGAAATGACCTGCTCTTGCTTTAGTGTTTTTATCTTCTGAAATTATTGAAAAATTAAGCAAACTAAATGGTTGGAAATATTTCAAATATGATTGACAAATTTAAATTAATTAAATGAAATTACTTTGCCCGCTCAATATATTTTGAATCGCCCGGGCTAACACGTATACGTTCACCAGTTGTAATAAATGGAGGGACTTGAATTATTACTCCATTTTCCAGCTTTGCTGGTTTATTCAAATTCGAAACCGTAGCACCTTTCATTTGAGGTTCTGTTTCAAGAACTTCCAATTCCATAGTCGTCGGAAGTTCAACACCGATTGGATTCCCGTTGTAAAATTCGACGTTAATTTTTAATCCAGGTATAAACCATTTATCAATATCACCAACCTCATCTTTAGTTAATGCTACCTGTTCATAACTTTCAGTATTCATATAGTGATGATGCGAATCATCAGAATAAAGATACTCCATTTTATGTTCTTCAAGAATTACAACTTCCAGCGACTCACCAGATCGGAAACGATGCTCAAATGAATTTCCGTTTATAAGATTTCGTAATCGGGTTTGCACCATTGCCCTAAGATTGCCAGGAGTATGATGATGAAATTCCATAACTTTACAAGGTGCACCTTCAAATAATATTACCGTTCCTTTCCTAACAGCATTTGCCTGAATCGCCATTATTATATCTCCATTTTTTATAGTTACTGGCAGAAACCAATAAAGATTTACAATATAATTTTTTGTATTACTAAATTTACTGAATTTTCAAATTCTCTTATTTGCTCGTTTGTTTGAGTTTTTAATTATTATATAAGCAAATTGTTAATCAGTAAATGATTTTTTTAAATCGAATCAATTAAGTTCATCGACAAAAATTCTTTAAGATAAAAATTTATTTTTCTCTGCTTCTGTTGGAACGCGGCAGAACTCCCTTTCCCCAAAAAGCTTGTATCTGATTTTGGCAATTAAATCATATCCAAAGTCACGAATTGGTTTAGGTAATATAATCAAAGGAAATAATATTTTAATAAAACCATTAAGTTGTTTTATAATCAACAAGGCAGCAGTTGATTTTGTATAATATCGATTTCCAATTATCAAAACCACGGTTTCCAGCTTATTGGTATCGAGTGAGAACTTTTTTTGCATTTCTACGCCGACTTTAGATTGCAACGCTGCAAACCTAAATTTATCTTCTTTATCTCTCTTTAAAATGAAATTAATCCAGAAATTGCAGAAGTTGCAAACTCCGTCAAAAAGGATTATCTGATGTGATTCGTTCAACTTGATGGTTGAATTACGGTAAGCTTAACCAATTCAATTTTTTTAGAATTTGCTCTTACGATTTGAATTCTGAAGTTGCCTATTGTCAAAGTTTCTCCCTGCGCTGGAATTTTTCCTGTTTTCGTTGTAATAAACCCGGCCAAAGTTTCATAATCGCCTTCTTCTATGCTTAGTCCACCCGATGCAGAATATTTTTCATGTAGATGATCAACTTCAACTTTACCACTGATTATGTAAGAATCAGTTGAAATTTTTCTGCAGATGTCCTCATCAACATCAAAC
>JARRKF010000030.1:0-6945 GCA_037388405.1 Ignavibacteriaceae bacterium
CTTCCTGAAGAAAAAAGTAAGAAAAGGTTTATGCATAATTTTATTGATCGTACCTCGATTAAAGATTTAATTGAATCTTTCGGCGTTCCGCATACGGAAGTTGATCTTATACTCGTAAACGGAAAATCTGTTAGCTTCGAATATATAATTAATGACAAAGATGATATTTCTGTTTATCCTGTTTTCGAATCTCTGGATATTTCGGATGTTCAACATTTAAGACCAAAACCCCTCCGCAATCCCAAATTCATAGCTGACGTTCATCTCGGGAGATTAACCAGATATTTAAGAATGATGGGCTTTGATGTTTACTATAAAAATGATTTGCCGGATGAAGGTATTGTTAAAATATCATCCAAGGAAAGAAGAGCAATACTGACAAGAGATATCGGAATTCTTAAGAGAACAGAAGTCACTCACGGATATTTCATTCGGAGTGATAATGTTGAAAAGCAAACGGAAGAAGTCGTAAATAGATTTGATCTGCAAAAATCAATTAAAGAGTTTACCAGATGCCTTGAATGTAACACGAAGTTAACTAAAATTGAGAAAGAAAAAATAATTAATCGTTTGCCACCAAAAGTTGCTGTATCACAAAATGAGTTTTTTATTTGTCCCAAGTGCCAAAAACTTTTCTGGAAGGGAACCCACCATCAAAAAATGCTTTCGCTTGTCCAAAAAATCAAAACAATGAATTTTTCTTAGCTTAAATTTGTTTCAATGTTTTTATCCCTATTTATGGAAATATTATGAGTTTCTGGATTTTAAGAATTTTAATTGCTGTTGTTATACTTTTCCTGGTTGAGTTTTATTTTGTAAAAAGGACAACCTGGTTAATTAATAATACTTTCCCTAAGATTAATGAAAAGAAATTCAGAATGTGGAGAAGAATCTTTTTAGTGGTTCTGAATCTTTATCCTGCCGTTCTAATCTTTTCTTATTTGTATCGCTTAATTACAGACGGTAGTATTTCTCCGCCTGATACTTCTTTATTCGACTACATTCTTGTGTACCCTTTCTGGATTCTTTTTCTAATAATGTTTCAGGCAGGAATTTATTTTGCAGTGGTAGATATTCTCAGATTGGTTATTTATCCCTTCTACAAGAAAAGAAGAGAGAAAGTTAATTCATTCATTGCCAAAATAATGTTTGCAATTTTTATCTTTTTTACTTTTTACGTTCCAATCAGAATAATTTACGATTACTACACCGTTTCAATAAGAGTAGTTGAATACAAAAAGGAAAATCTTCCTAATGTGCTAAACGGTTTTAAAATTGTTTTTATTTCAGATATTCAAGCAGATAGATACACAGACAAAAGTCGACTCCAGCATTTTATAGACAAGGTTAATTCAACCAAACCCGATTTGGTGCTGATTGCAGGTGATCTGATAACTTCAACCCCAGATTATATTGAAGAGAGTGCGGCGTTTGTTGGAAAAATAAAATCAAAGTATGGAATCTATTCGTGCATTGGCGACCATGATAATTGGGCATACAGAGAGGACACACCGAGAAGCATAAAAGAAATTACAGACGCTTTGGCAAAGCAAGGAATTGAAATGATAGATAATTCAAAACGAAAAATTAAAGTTGGCAGTTCGGAAGTCTGTATTACGTTTATAACCAATACTTATGTCGAGACAATCAATCAAAAAGTTCTGGATAGCTTAACATACAACGATAATAACTGTGATCTGAAAATATTTCTAACTCACCAGCCAAGAAGCTATCTTGTTGATAAAGCTGTCGCAAAAGATTACGATTTGTTTTTAGCCGGTCACACACACGGTGGACAAATTACTCTGCTCTTTCCTTTTGTTTATATAACCCCGACTATGTTTGAAACAAAATACATACGCGGAGATTTCTGGTTTGGGAATACATTAATGATAGTAACCAGGGGCCTGGGAATGTCATTAGCTCCAATTCGGTACAACTCTACACCTGAAGTCACCTTGATTAACCTAATGAAATAAAGTTAAACCTTTAAAGATTCAAAATCTTTGTTATATTTAACAATAAGTTATTATCAGCATGCTTTTTTAAGCATGCCCACAACCTCTAATTATTCAAATGTCTAAAAATAATAAAATTGGTTTCTTTGAAGTTGCATCCATCGGAATCGGAGGAATGGTGGGCGGCGGAATTTTTGCAGTACTTGGTCTTGCTGTTCAGCTTTCAGAAGGTGGTGCGCCTGTTGCTTTTATGATTGCTGGAATTGTAGCTCTGGTTACTTCCTATTCTTATTCCAAATTATCTGTCACACTGCCCGGTAAAGGCGGAACAGTTTCATATCTTGATAAAGCTTTTGGTTCGGGATTCTTCACAGGATCAATGAACATTCTTTTATGGATAAGCTACATTATTATGCTTTCACTTTATGCTTATGCATTTGGAAGTTATGGTGCAGAGTTTTTTTCCGCTTCTCAAGCCCTGATAAAACATTTATTAATTAGTGGAATCATAGTAATAATTACAATTTTGAATATCTTCAGTGCAAAGCTTATTGGCAAAGCTGAAGATTTCATCGTTGCGATAAAATTATTAATTCTTATTTTCTTTTGTGCTGTTGGATTTTGGGGAATTCAGACTGAAAATCTTTCTATACAGAATTGGAGTCCTGCTACTAATTTGATTGCGGGTGGTTTTATAATTTTTCTTGCTTATGAAGGATTTGAGTTAATTGCAAATACCTCAGATGATGTCCGAAATCCAGAAAAAATTCTACCACGCGCTTTTTTTGCTTCTGTATCGTTCGTGATAATACTATATATACTTGTTGCTATGGTAACAGTCGGTAACCTTCCGGTAAATAAAATTGTTGAGGCAAAAGATTATGCTTTAGCAATTGCGGCCAGACCTTTTCTAGGTCAATTTGGATTTATTTTAATCTCAATTGCAGCCTTACTCTCTACAACATCAGCAATTAATGCAACACTTTACGGTTCTGCAAGATTAAGTTATATAATAGCTAAAGATGGTGAACTGCCTCGATTTCTGGAAGATAATGTTTGGAACAAACCACTTGAGGGATTACTTATTACGTCGGTAGTAACATTATTAGTTGCAAATCTTTTTGACCTTTCTAGTCTATCCACTATGGGAAGTGCCGGATTTCTTCTAATCTTTACCGCCGTTAACCTTGCAAACGTAAAATTATCAGATAAAACAAAAAGTGTTAAAATTATTTCGTATATAGGTGCCGGTTTGTGTATTGGCGCTCTTGTTAGTCTTCTCTGGCAGACTATAACTACAAACATTAATCATTTATGGATACTTATTGGAATGATTATTTTATCCGTAAGCATCGAAGGATCTTTCAGGTTATTTTCTAAACGAGAAATAAATATTAATTGATTTAAAAGCTTTGTTTACTCTATCTGAAATAAATATCTATCCGATTAAATCCCTTGGCGGAATTAGTCTGCCGATGGCAGAAGTTGAAGATCGTGGATTGAGATACGATCGAAGATGGGTTTTGGTTGATGAGACTAACAAATTCTTCACCCAGCGGGATATTCCTGAAATGGCATTAATAAAAGTCTTAATTGAGAATGAAGGATTAAAGCTTCACCACAAAACAAAAAACGTTGAGGCTCTTTTTATCCCTTTTAATTTTGACCATACTGAAAAAACAGATGTTGTTATTTGGGATGATACTGTGGTTGGTGATTTTTATGATCAAACAATTGATGGTTGGTTCTCTAAAATACTTGGGATAAAATGCCATTTAGTTAAAATGCCCGAATCAACCCAAAGAATTGTTGATAAGACTTATGCCAAAAATAAAACAGTAAGTTTTGCTGATGCTTTCCCCTTCTTGATAATCGGGCAAGCCTCCCTTGATGGTCTTAATTCCCGATTGGAAAAACCACTTCCGATGAACAGGTTTCGAACAAATTTTGTATTTACAGGTGGTAAACCATTTGAAGAAGATAGCTGGAAAAAATTTAGAATCGGCGATGTAACATTCGAAGCAGTTAAACCTTGTGCCCGTTGCGTAATTACCACAACAGATCAGGAAACTGCGGAAAGAACTGAAGAACCTTTATTTACACTATCTAAATTTAGAAAAGTTAACAACAAAGTTATGTTTGGAATGAACCTAATTGCAGAATCAACAGGATTCGTAAAACTAAATGATAGAATCGAATTATTGTGAATAATGAATCTTAAGCAATAATTAGCTTCATTTCTATCCTTCTATTGTCTCTTTAATATCTTATTTTATTTTATTAATTAATAAGTCATTATATTATAATAGAAATAATCACGTCATATACTTTTTGCTGATGCAAGAGTTTTTCAACTCAATAAAACAATTTTTCTCATCACTTCTCCTTTCGGATTCGCCTGAATCATATAACATAAATTCTCTTTTCTTACAGTTTTTGATTCTTGCTGCTGTCATAATTCTTATAGTTGCAGGATTCATTTTTGTCGCGGCTTATCTTTACAGATCAAAAAAGAATCCTTCATTACCAGATCAAGTATTCGGAAATAAAAAGCTGGAGATGACCTGGACAATACTTCCGCTGATGGCAGTTACATTATTCTTCTTTCTTGCTGTAAAAAGTATGTCTGAAATTAATGAGCCGATTAACAAAAGAAATCCTGATATTGTAATTATCGCACACCAATGGTGGTGGGACATGCGCTACCCTGCATATAATATTATTACAGCTAACGAGCTTCACATACCTGTTGGTAAGAAACTATTAATGCGCGTAGAATCTGCGGATGTAATTCACGATTGGTGGGTACCGGAACTCGGCAGAAAAATTGATGCGATACCTGGTCAGTTAAATTACACCTGGGTGGAAGCTGATTCTCCCGGTGTATATCTTGGCACTTGCAGCGAATATTGTGGGATGCAGCATGCATGGATGAGAATTCGTGTTGTTGCACAAACTCAGCAAGATTTTGACAAATGGAAAATAAATCAGGAAGAAGTACCGGTTCTTCCATCAACTGAGCCTGCGAGAACAGGGGCAATGTTATTCGAAAAGAAAACTTGTGCAAACTGCCACTCAATTGAAGGAACCTCCGCTGATTCACATATTGGTCCAGACCTTACTCATCTCGGTTCACGTGAAACTTTGTTGACGGGAATGCTCAAAAACAACGAACAAAATTTACGTCGTTGGCTGGAAGATCCACAAAAAATAAAAGAAGGTGCACATATGCCGAATTTTATTCTTAATAAAAATGAACTGAATGCACTTGTGGCATATTTGGAAGGATTAAAATGAGCCTGCGAATTAATATCCCGGAATCGTCAGAACCTTTGCCAAAAATATTTTCAGGAAATGGGTTATTAAACTGGATTTCAACTGTTGACCACAAACAGATTGGAATAATGTATCTCTGCTCAGCTGTTTTTTTCTTTCTGGTTGGATTTTCTGAAGCAATATTAATGCGAATTCAATTAATGAGACCGGAGAATACTGTTCTTTCGCCTGAAGCATATAACCAGATATTTTCTATGCACGGCACCACGATGATCTTTATGGTTTTAACTCCAATGCTTATAGGTTATGCAACTTATTTCCTTCCGTTGATGATTGGTGCAAATGAAATGGCTTTTCCCAGGTTGAATGCTTTCAGTTTTTGGATGTTTTTATTTGGAGGAATTCTACTCTATTTTAGTTTTTTTGCCGGAGGAGCTTTAAATGTAGGCTGGTTCAGCTATGCACCTTTAAGTGAAAAAAACTTTAGCTTTTCACCTGGAGTTGACTATTGGGCATTTGCGGTTTTACTTATGGGTGTCGGCACAATCGGTGCAGCCCTTAATTTTGTTGTTACCACACTTACAATGAGAACCAAAGGCTTATCTATGACCAAGCTCCCTTTGTTTGTCTGGATGGTTTTTGTGAATGCCTTTCTGATTCTTGTTGCCTTCCCGGTACTAAACGCTGGTCTTGTAATGATTATTATTGATCGTTTACTTGATGCAAACTTTTTTAAAGCTGTGACCGGTGGTTCGCCTATTATGTGGCAGCATCTTTTCTGGACATTCGGTCATCCTGAGGTTTACATACTTGCATTACCCGCTTTTGGAATTGCTTCGGAGGTAATTCCTGTTTTTTCACGCAAACCAATTTTCGGTTATGAATTTGTAGCTGCTTCAACTGTTGCAATAGCGTTACTTTCATTCGGAGTTTGGGCTCATCATATGTTTGCTGTTGGACTCGGGACAACATATAACGCATTCTTTGCTGCGACAAGTATGTTAATCGCTGTTCCAACCGGGGTGAAAATTTTCAACTGGATTGCGACTATGTGGAAAGGTTCAATCAGATTTACCACCTCGATGCTATTTGCCACTGCTTTTTTAATAGAGTTTACTATAGGTGGTTTAAGCGGTGTCGGTTTCGCCGTTGTTCCTGTTGACTGGAGATTGACCGATACTTATTTCGTTGTTGCACATATACATTACGTTTTTATTGGCGCTTCACTTATGTGTGGATTAGCAGGTGCATACTATTGGTTCCCGAAAATAACCGGCAGAATTCTTTCAGAAAAAATAGGCAAATGGCAATTCTGGCTTTTTATAATCGGCTTTAATGGAACATTCTTTGTCTTTCATTTCTTGGGATTGCTCGGTATGCCGAGAAGAGTTTTTACATATCCTGATCTCCCATACCTCGGTTCGCTGAATATGTTTTCAACTTTAAGCTCTTTTGTACTTGGGTTTTCAATTTTCCTTTTCATCTTTAACATCTTTTACAGTCTTAAAAAAGGAAAGAAAGCGGGAGATAATCCCTGGGATGCATGGACTCTGGAATGGTTAACAACTTCTCCACCTCAGTTAAAAAACTTTGGTAATATCCCCCTTGTAAAAAGCAGAAGACCTTTATGGGATTTAAATAATCCAGATGACCCTGACTGGAAACGAAAATTAAAACCGGTGACAGCGACCAATGAATAAGAATAAAACAA
>JARRKF010000030.1:6960-7582 GCA_037388405.1 Ignavibacteriaceae bacterium
CCCGGAGGAGTTCTTTCTTCAACTGCAAAATATCTTGATATCAATAAGACATTGATATTTACCTTCTTTCTTTTATTTAGTAGTCTAACTATTCATGTTGCAGGTTTAAAATCTGAAAAAGGAAAAAGAAAAGCTTCACTTGGATGGCTGATATTTACAATAATTCTTGGGTCTATATTTTTAATCGGGCAAGGTACAGAGTACGCAAATCTAATAAGTATGAATGTGACAATAAGCCAAAACGTTTTCGGTTCAAGTTTTTTTACGCTCACGGGTTTTCACGGATTACATGTTTTGCTCGGATTGATAACACTTGCCATTTTAACAATAATGATTTTTTCGGGCAGTTATAAAAACGTTGAATCAACTACTCTTAAGTCAGCAACTATGTACTGGCATTTTGTAGATGCTGTTTGGATCGTCGTGTTCACCGTCGTTTATGTTGGAGCTGTCGTATGAACTTAACCGATTTTCTGACAAATTACTGGCAACTGAATATTCCCGCATTAATAATCATTGCTGTTCACATAGCTTTTAATTTCGTTTCTAATGGAAACACGAACCGGGCCGGATCCCGCCGGTCAGAGTATACGGCCCTGCGCCAACGGCCAGGATCACCGAG
>JARRKF010000031.1:0-8235 GCA_037388405.1 Ignavibacteriaceae bacterium
ACACCATCTTCTTTGTTAGTGTATATTCTTTACTTTCAATTCTGTAGAGATAAATTCCGCTTGCCAGCGAAACAGGATTCCATATGTATTTGTGTGTGCCGGTTTTAAGTTCTTCTGAAACAAGTGTAGTTACTTCTTCACCGAGGATTGTGTAGATTTTTAGCGTAACATCTGTTCGTCGTGGAAGATCAAATACAATTGTGGTCATAGGATTAAAAGGATTAGGATAATTTTGTTTTAAGTCATAACTAATTGGTAGTGTATGTTCTTGTTGAGGATCTGATATTGAACTTATAATATCTGATTCCGTGCAAAAGATATACGCACCACCGGTTACCTGACCACCTGTATTTTCCTTACCAGGTGAATTAATTATTGTATAAGGACCTGAAATATCAGTATTGATACCAAAATTATCATTTTGTTGTACATCAGAAGGAAAAGTCTGCTTTGATAAGTACCAATTGCCTGAGTTAAAAACATATGAATAAACACATCCACCATCTAACAAATGATCACCAACTATTGCAATACCATCAGAAATTGCTACAGGTTTGTCACCCTGTGCAAAACCAAAATTACTAGTTGGGCTTATTAATTTCTGCTCTTCGACCCAGTGGTCCCCATTATTTCTGAATATGTAGGCGGCTGTTTCTATATGAGCACCTACAATTATTAAGTCACCATTGAGATCAACTGATTCACCAAAGTGATCATTTTGACTGCCATCACTTGCAGCTAACCTTGCTTTTTCACCCCAAACCCAATCTCTCTTATACACATAGACACATCCGGTATTTACCTCTTCCATGGGAGAACCAATTACTGCGTAATTTCCATCAATGATTAATGATTTTCCAAATCCCCCATAGACATCTTTTTCAAATACTTCAGTCGGAGTCATATCCTCCCATCCTTCGGGTGGGCGTTCATAGAACATGATATACGGAGGATATGCACCTGGAACGCTTGCGATAACATATTCACCTGAAATATCGGCTGCTTGCCCAAATGTATAATTCCATTGTCCTTGCAGTTTCAGCCATATCTTGCCATCCGCCGGCAGGTTTTTGGAATAAGTATATGGTTGGATGTTCATAGTTAATATTACCTGCAATAACAACATCTCCCGATATTGCTACTGAGTAACCCAAATTGTCAAATTCGCTTGCGTCACTGGCATGTAATTTTGCTGTCTCAATCCAGGAACAACAGCCATCTCTTTCAAATATATATGCGGCGCCGGCCTCAAAACCAAACTCATCATCACCAGGTGCCCCTACAACAGCATATTCACCATCAACATCAATACAGTCACCAAAAAAATCATCTTCATTGAGATCTGATGGCGTAATATCGACTTCATGTGAATTAGGACCAGCTTCCTGATATATGAAAACTTCTCTTGGGCTATATAATGCACCTGGTGCTCTAATAATTATTTATACTAACTGTTACTACACCTGAATTTGTTCCGGTGCTATCTCCAACAAAATGAAGCCACGAATCCAGAGAATATACTGACCAATCCATCGAATTAGCAGGAGCGTTGTTGTTGATATTAATATCAATTGAAGTTTGGGCACTATTTACCTCAAAAGAAGAGGGAGTTACAGATAGGATTGGCAGATTACTGGTGTTCACTATACTATTAAAAATATATGCCGATCCTGAGTTGTAACCGTTATCATCATCATGAATAGAGGAAACGATAGCAGTAGTCCCGTACAAATGAACAGAGTGACCAAACAATTCACCACCTTGTCCTGCCTCTCCAAACAATTTATTTTGTCTCAACCAGTTGACACCAGTACCACTTTCATCTCTAAAAACGTATGCAGCTCCAGATGAGGCTCCCATCTCTGAATCCCTCTCCGCACCAATTATTATATAATCACCGAATAATGATACAGAGGAACCAAATGATTGCTGAGGTTGTGCATCTGCTGCCCATAACATAGCTGTCTGCTCCCATTGATTTACGTCATAGCGAAAAACATAAGCGGTGCCGGATAAGGAAAGACCACTTATTCCCTCATCTTCTCTAGCACCTACTATAGCATGCGGATAATCGATAGCTACAGACCAACCAAACCTATCAGCTTCATCAATTTGATCACCAATAATTTTATTTATTAAGTGCCATTGAGTATTATTAAAAAAATAGTAAACATAAGCTGAACCTGAAAGTGTCCCATTATCATTATCAGTAGGATTACCAACTATTAAGTTATTTCCATCCAAGTCTACAGAATACCCAAACCAATCATTAATTTCACCATCAGAAGGAACAATTTTTTGTACTTGAACCCAGTTGCCAGCTTGATAACTATAAGTATAAACCGCACCAAAATCACCATGAGAATAAGAACCAACAGCTGCAATGTCACCGGATATTGCTACACTTATACCAAAGTTATCATTAACGCCTCCATCGTTAGGTGTAATTTTACTTTCAAAATTCCAGTTGTTTCCCACAAGTCGATATATATAGGCAGCTCCTGATGTACCATTTAGCCTTGCACCGACAATAGCAAGGTCATTATCCATATCGACGCTGATGCCAAATTCATCTCCCGGTGTACCATCGGGAGCAATAATTTTTTCAGATTGAGTCCATTGATTGTTTAGCTGTTCATAAAAATAAATTGCGCCTGCATTGTTTCCATTTTCATCTTCAAAAGGTGCACCTACAAGAGCAAAGTCACCATTAGTTGCAACAGAAGTTCCAAAATTGTCATCTACTTCACCATCACTAGCCAATATTCTAGTCGAAGGGGAGACAGATAAAGAGTTGGTAGAATACAAACCCCTACCAAAAGTACCAGCAATAACTAATTTGTCAGATTCTCTTACTCTTAGCATTGTCGTGCGAACATGCGCCAAACCATTATTAGCCGGAATCCAAACGGGTGATGTTACGGTGATATCTTCTGTAGTCCAAACACCCAATTCTGTAGCCAATAGCACCTGTCGATAGTCTAGGGGATTGTAAATTGCCCAATATATGGGCATATTTGGAAGATTACCTTCTCTATTATACCACTGATTACCCCCATCCAATGTTTCCCAAACCGAGATAGTATTATATTGGCTAAAAATGAGCAAAATCTGGTTTTCATTAGCCCCAAACTCAATACAGTTAATGTACCTATCATTTTGAAAATTAAGTGGGCTACCAATCTGGTCCACTAAAAAGGTGTTAAAAGAATTAGGATTTGTAATCTTATATACACGGCTATCCTGTGTTCCGACAACAAGGACACTATCTGAAAAGGGAGATAGCTTAAGTGCTGTTACCCAGTTACTAAATGCACCACTATATGAATAGGGATTTGCACTTCGAGAGCTTGCATCCGTAACATTAAAGATTCTCAATATTTTGCTATTGTCGTAAGTTGCATATAACATATCATGTACTTCGTCATAATCCCACTGACTAATAAATTTACCAGTATTATCATCATCAATAATATTATCATTAAAACTAACTCCATTATTAGTGCTCAGAAAAAATCTGTTGTGCTGTTTTGATGCAATTTGATATGTAGGATTATCTTTAAATATATAACAAAACGCACCATCTGCCTCTAGCACATGATTTGTAATATTCACTCCAACATGATTAAATTGTTGAGTTCCATTATCTTGTGTGCCACCCAAAAAATAACTTTCTCCGCCGTAAGGATGTATTGCACAAGCGTGAAATTGAGTAACCCGATATGACATATTGCAGTCTATTATGGGATAGATTGTATTGCAATCTTCAGTAAGATAAACACCTCCATCATTTCCAAATACTAAAGTTTGTGGATCATTTGGTTTAAATTCCATAGAATGATGATCAGCGTGGATCCCCTGAATTTTATTCCACGTGCTACCACCATCAGTACTCCAATGACATGAAACGCCTCCTACAAAAATGATATCTGGATCGTTGGGATGTACTTTCGCTATCAAATCATACCAGGTCTGATCACCTGAAAAATAAACAGTATCGGCACCACTATTCTTGGTACCTAAAATTGGAATTGAAAGTGATTGCCAGGTTATCCCTTTGTCTGTGCTTTTGTAAATTCCATTAAGCGTACTCTCTATAATTCCAGGTCTGGTTACTAAACTATCATCTTCAACTAAAGCATAAATAATGTTTGCATCAGAAGGAGCAACTGCAATTTCAATTCTTTTAATTCCGCTTTGTGTAGTCGGGAAAATATTTGAACCATCATTTAGTTTAGTCCATTCTCCAACGTTCCCCGTTTCGGAAATATATATTCCATCACTAATCCAATTTACTTTGCCAAATCCCATTGAAGCTATAATATCACCGTCAGAGTTTATTTCTATATCTGCTGCTTGGTTTGAAATCGATGATTGTGGTAATGTGTTGGTATTCAGCACTGGTGTCCAAGAATATCCATTATCAGTAGATCGTACAACTCCACTATCTCGTGTGGCAGCAAATACAGTTCCGTTTGGATGTACAACTATCTTTTGAACATATTTGAATTCGTCACCAGTCGTACTCATCAATTGACTCCAAGTATTCCCACCATTAATCGATTTCCAAATTCCTAATCCTTTCATATCATCACTGCGTCCGTACCAACCCTCCCCTGTTCCTAGATAGAAAACCTGCGTATTATTTGGATTGTATGCAATACAGCTAATTGAGAGGTTTGACCAAAAATCATCAACATTATGCCAGGCACTTGAAGGAGTGTTAATACTATTATTGTACCACAATCCTCCTGAAACACCACCTGCCCAGATTTTTCTATTTGTAGGATCGTTGGGATCCCACATTATTGCGCGAGTTCGTCCGCCAACATTATTTGGTCCCCTCTCCTGCCAAATAATGGCATTAGGATCAACCGATTCAAAATCACGTATCCTTAGGTATTCTTCATAAACTAAGTGAAGAGGAATTTCACCTGTTTCCGGATCTCGTGTCATCATGTATTGATAAAAAATACCGTCCGGATCACCATTTAAATCTGATAAAATCTTTTCATGATTTTGAATATTTCGGTCCTGAACTAAATCACTGTTTAATACAGTGTCGTAAACGAAAATATAGCTCAACAGTGAGCATAGGAATAATATTAGAAGAAAATTATAGAATTTTAATTTCATTTCATGCCTCCAATACATAAAATGGACAATAATGTGTAATTAAATTTTATTTTATTAGAATCATTTTTTTGATATCAATAAAACCTTCCGCTTTTATTTGATAGAAATAAACTCCACTACTAAAACTTGAAGCATCAAAAATGGTTTCGTGTTTACCAGAACTGAGTTCCTCTTCAACGAGAGTAGTTACTTCTCTACCTAAGACATCAAAAATCTTCATGGTTACAAATCCTCTTTCAGGCATTTGCCATTTAATAGTTGTGCTTGGATTAAAAGGATTAGGGTAGTTTTGAAAGAGTTCGTAACTGGTAGCAATTCCAGGAATTGTTTTCACTGACGAAGGGATATATGAGTAAGTTTGTCTTTGCTCATCAACCCAATCAGAACCATTCCAGCTTTGTCTAATTTCCTCGATAACGTTTGCTTGAATTCCGCTGGATTTTCCAAAATATATTCCCTCATAGTCATACTGATACCTCAAATAATTCACCCAGTCACCAACCTGCCATTTCTGCCATAACTTTTCTGTTAAGTTATTATTTATATCATAGGTCAAAGTATACATTTCATAATTTACCCATACTGAGCCATCCCAATGCTTAATAGTCTGAGAAATTAAGTTGTTATAAGAATCATACGTAAATTCTGTAAACCACTTGTTTTCCCAATTAGAACTTCCCCAATCCTGTTCCAGAGTTTCTTTTCTGTTGTTTTGATTATCGTACTCGTGGGTCCATCGTTTGTTATTTCTCCAACTTGTTCCTATGAAGAGTTTCCAGAGTTCTTCGATAAGATTATAATTAGGATCGTAAGTCAAATGATGCTTTTCTGATATCCCACCTATTCCATATAGTCTTAATATCAGATTATTATTTGAGTCATATAAATATACTACCTGGCCTACACTCTCCCATCTTTCATTATCCCAGTCTTGAGTTATGATACCAGTTAATACATTACTATTCAATCCTTCGCTGATGTTATACCAACTTGATCCATCGTCTTCGGATAGAAATACTCCTCCTCCGGCAACTCCTGCAAATAAGTAGTCACTGGAATTTGTTTTTATTGTGTTAACGTATTTACTGGTTAAGCCATTGTTAACGTTTGTCCATAGTATACCACTATTTGTCGAACTAAATATTCCTCCGCCCTCTGTCCCGGCAAAAATAATATTATCCGAATTGATAGTAAGAGCTTTAACCTTAGTGTTTTCTAATCCATCATTTATTTCTGTCCAACTATTCCCATTGTCGGTTGAAATGAATATGCCACCACCTTCAGTACCTGCAAAAATATTTCCGTTTGAATTTATGGCTAATGAATTAATGTAGTTATTTGTTAATCCTGAAGATAAATGTGTCCAGTTTGCACCATTATCTGTTGATCGCCAGATGCCGTCCCCATTAGTTCCCGCAAAGATTTGATCAGATGAATTTACTGCAAGAGAGTTTACTCTTTTGAAATCTAATATACTACTAACTAACGTCCAGCTATCCCCATTATCCGTAGAACGGGCTATACCCTGGCTGGTACCTGCAAAAACATAATCCATCGAGTTAAATGAAATAGAATATACACTTGTATCATTATTGAATCCATTTTCCGTCCAATCAATTCCATTATTAGTTGATCTATAAATACCTTCTCCAAATGTACCGGCAAAAACGAAATCACTTGAGTTAATTGCTAAAGTATTGATAAGTGTACTGGAAATTCCACTACCTGTAATTGACCAATTTGTGCCATTATCAGTAGATAGGTACACTTCTCCGGAATAGGTACCGGCAAAGATTTGATCTGCTGAATTTATTGAAAGTGTATTAACAACAGAGTTAAACGTATAAGTATATCTCCAATCATTATTCCATACATTATTAAACCAATCCTGATTTGTGGCAGTGTCTGGTAAATTGACTGAGGAAAATTCATTGATCATTCTGGAATAATTTTCCCACTCTGAATTATTCCATAGTTCCAGCAATTGTTGAATCAGGTTTTCATTAATATCATAGGTATAAGTTTGTCTTGAATAATTAACCCAATTGGAACCATTCCAATCTTGTCTGATATTTTCTACGATAATGTATCCATCCTTAGAGAATTTTTTGTGCAGTTTTTTTATAATGTCATTCTGTTTACTACTATTATTTTGTTCCCTGATGATTTTTGTTTCGTGAGGTTCTGAAGGAAATGGATTGCCAGATTGTGGAATAATTCCAGCACAATATAAAAGTACTAATGACACTGCAATTTTTATTTGAGTGTTCATAACGCCTCCCGGAATAAGTTTTGTTTATTATTTAATTAAAATCATTTTCTTTGTCTCAATAAATTTTCCTGCTTTAAGTTGATAGAAATAAATTCCACTAGTCAAACCATCTGCATTAAAAGTGCTCTCGTAACTGCCAGCTTCTTTTTCTTCATTTAAGAGACTAGCTACTTCATTTCCCAAAACATCAAAAACTTTTAGAGTAACAAAACTTCTTTCTGGAACTTGATATCGGATATTTGTATTTGGATTAAATGGATTGGGATAATTCTGATGAAGCTCAAATTGTGAAATAATATTATTTTCATTTACATCAGAAACTACCCCACCATTTGTTGTATGAAGTATTACTCCAGGCTGTCCTACACCACCACCTACAATCCAACCCTCATTATCATTTATAAAAAAGACTTCCCACAAATGACAGGATACGCCGCTTTGTTGACTCGTCCATGTATATCCCCAGTCGGTTGAATAAACAATGCTGCCGTTGATTCCAACCGCCCAGGCTTTTCCGGATTCAGTAAGAAAAACTGACCACCAACTAATACCACTGTTAGGTCTTATTTCCCAGTTCTGGCCGCCATCACTGGTGTACAATATTGTACCTGATACTCCTACGGCAACCCCCTGTTGACTTGTAGCAAAGCTGACACCAGTCATTTTATCATCTGGATTGGTTGGATTTGTTTGAGTTAGATATGTTTGACCGCCATCTGATGTATGAACAATTGTAACCTCTAAACCTGTTGAACGTTCACCAACAAACCAGCCCTCATCCTTATTTACAAAAGAAATCGACAGAAGACTATTTGCACCGCACCCCC
>JARRKF010000032.1:0-8108 GCA_037388405.1 Ignavibacteriaceae bacterium
AACTGCTGCGGTTGCTGTTGTACTATTCTTCGTTATAAGAAGTAGTGACTGATTTTACCTTTGAAGCCATATCAAATTTAGTTAATATTACCTTCGATTTTTTTGAAATTTAAGCTTAAATAATGAAAAATCTTTTGTCCTTTGGCACTTTAATAATTTTCTTCTGGGGATGCAGTTCATCAAACAATTTGATTGAACTCCCGCCTGATGAAAGATTGCAAGCAGCCATTAGTTTATACGAAGACGAAGATTACCAGGAAGCCGCAACAGAGTTCGAAGCTATTCTGCTTCAGTATCCCGGTAACAGTGTAGTTGATGATGCACAGTATTATTTAGGAATGTGTAAATTCCAGCGTGGAGAATACATTCTGGGCGCTTATGAATTCAGTAAGCTTGTAAAGAATATGCCTGCCAGTGAATTCGTTCCCAAAGCTCAGTTTATGCTTGCGGAATGTTACTACGAACTTTCTCCGAATTACTCCCTTGATCAAAAATACACAGAGAAAGCAATTGAAGAATACCAGGCGTTCGTTGATTTCTTTCCTTTGAATGAAAAAGTGTCTGAAGCTGAAAAGAAAATTAATGAGTTGAATGAGAAACTTGCACGAAAAGAATATTCAATTGCTAATATTTATGAAAAGATGGGATACTATATTGCTTCAATGAAATATTACGATATGGTTGTAGAAACTTATCATGATACAAAATATGCGCCGATGGCTTTATACAACAAGATAAATCTTCTTATGGATAGAGAAAGAGAAGATGATGCTCTTTCTGAAATGAAGAAGTTCATTCGTCTGTATCCCGATGATGAAAACATTGAAGAGGTTGAATCCCTTAAAAACTCGCTTGAAGCTAAATTAAAAGGCAACTTATCATCTAACTAATGACTGCCCGAAAAATAACTGAATCGCAAGTAACTATGACAGAGCTGGTGCTGCCCAACCATACAAACCAGTTGGGAACTCTCTTTGGGGGACAACTGATGTACTGGATTGATATGTGTGCTTCCTTAAGTGCCGGAAAGCATAATGGGAGGACTTGTGTTACAGCTGCAGTTGACAGAGTTGATTTTCATCATCCTATTAAGCTTGGTGATGCAGTTACATTGCTGGCTTCAGTTAACAGAGTTTTTAACACTTCATTCGAAGTGGGAGTAAAGGTTTTTGCTCATTCATTCAGAGAGAACATATTAGAACATACTAATTCGGCTTACCTGACATTTGTTTGTGTTGATGAAGAGGGTAAACCGGTAAAAGCTGTTGATGCTTTACCAGAAACAAATGAACAGAAAAGAAGATTTAATGAAGCACTTATCAGGAGAGAAAACCGGCTTAAGAGCCGATCGCTTAATAATTAGCTGCGTTCTCTTTAAGAATTTCAAAATATTCTTTCAGCAGATCTAAATTCTGATGGGAACGATGAACTTATTCTTTACTCTCCTGCATCAAAGAATATTGGAATTGTACCAAACCTTTTAAGTGAACAAAGACAATTAAAAACATTTAATGATAATTTAGAAATATCTCAGTTAGTGGGAATTAGCGAAGCAAAAGACAGCATCAAACTTTTTGCGGCAGTTGAACGTAAGCTGAGGAAAGTTTCTTTATTATCCATTTCTCCTGACACAGTTGAAAAAAACTTAGGGGAAATTACATTTGATTCGTACCCGGAGAAAATTTTTGCTTCTGATATCGACTTAAATGGCAATAAAGAAATGCTTGTTTGCGGAAGCGGTTTTGAAGGGTTATCAATTCTTTACCGTTCCGGATTTAATCTTGGTGAGAAAAAAGTAATTACAGGACCAAGTTTTAGTGAAGCAATTTTCTCAGATCTAAATAGTGATGGGTATCAGGATATTGTTGCTTTTAATATTCTTGAAAACTCGCTTCAATTTTATTTTAATAATACTAAAGGAGAATTCCGATTAAGACGCTCAATACAGTTTAGTAGTAAGATCAATCAATTGCAATCAGTAGATATTGACAAAGATGGATTCAAAGATATTGTGTGCGTGGTTGGAAATGGCGTAGTAATTATCTTCGGAGATTTTCAGTCAGCTTATGAGAGACGAATTTCTATTAAGTTAAACGAAACACCCTCTAAAATTGTGGTGGGTGATTTTAATAATGACGGCCTTTCAGATTTAGCTTGCGAAGTGTTCCAGGGCAAAATGATGATTTTCTTTGGAAAGCAAGAAGGAAACTTTTTCGATGGAATTGCATATCTTGAGAATTCCGGGCTAACTACATTTACCAAATTTAAAAATGATAAATCGGATAATCTTGTTTGTCTGTTTGAATCGGGGGACTTAAAATTTATAAGTAAACTAAAGGTTTACGACTATGAGATTAATTTAGTACCTGCTATTCAGGCAAGCGTAGTAAAGAAATTCGATTATGAAAATGATGGAATCCCGGATATCAGCTTCATAGATGAATATAATAGTTCGCTAAAAGTTTTCCTTAGTAATAAAGAGGGAATTCCGGACCATTATTATTCATTCCCTCTTGTAGAGAATCACAAGCAAATTATTGTCGATGAATTTTTTAAGTTCAGAAAAATTTTCTATTGCTATACAAAAGGAACACCATTACTGGAAGTTATCAGGTATAATTTCTATGCGAACAGGTTAACAAGAAAACAACTATATGCGCCGGGGGAAATATTGGATGTATCAATCCAGAGGATTGACAGCTCACTTGTAAATGTTTATTTAGTTTATAATAAAAACTCAAGAATGTATTTGGGTCGGTTTGAAAATCGGGATTTAAGCGTAACGTTTAAGGAGTATCCTTTTGTTGACAGAAATGTTAGTATGGCAGAACTTTTTATTGAAGACAATCCTACTGTTTATTACTGGAAAACGGAAGGTTCTGATTATCAATTTAATATGTGTAAGGTTAAGTCTGGTCCAAATGAATATGTAAATTATTTTAAGATTCCCCAATCAGATAGTTTAAATATCAGTTTGTACGGTGCGGATTTTTTAAATAATGAATATCCGTCAATGGTAAGTTTTGTTCAAAGTAAAGAAGAAGGTTTCTGTTTAATCTTAAATTCAAAAAATGTAACTATCCAGAAATTATTGTTCAACCCAACATTAAATAAGATATATAAATTCAAAGAGGGTTTTTTTGGAGAAACTTCAATAAAAGGTATTATAAATTTTACAATTAATGATGATGATGATTCTTATATTTACAAACTTGTTTTAGGTGAAAAGGGTAAAACGTATGTATTAAGACGAATGCTTGATGCTAAAAACGTTTCTGATTATTTTTTCGCACGGCTTGATAAGAAAAATTATTATTTGGTTTATTCTAATAAAAACGAAGGTTGTTTATCAATACTATCACTAAAAAAATAGCAATATATTTCTCGTTAGTACTGTTAAGTAGTACGGTTAACGTTCAAGTGTTTTCGCAGGAATTAAATCAGCAGCAGCTAGATTCACTTTATACAAAGTTCCTACAAATTAGAGCCCCGGAATTACTTCCGCAGTCTTCTCAACTTATTTCATTAACCTCAGAGGACCGGAAATGTGGGTTTGGTGTCATCAGTGAAGTAAAATCAAACTTTAACAATTTTAATATCGAACAAAAGCAGATTCTTAAGCAGATCTTGAGCAGACCAATTGAGATGCAGAAAAGTATTGTCTCCCCTTCAGGCTTTTTCAGAGTACATTTTGATACAACCAATTCTAATGGAAATGGAATCCCTTCTTATGTTCAAGGTTGGTCAATTAATCAAAATGTTACCGAAGTAGCAAAAGCTCTTGACTCTGCATACAATTTTGAAGTTAATTATCTTGGATTTCTTGCGCCACCTCAAGACAATGCTGCAGGTGGTGATTTCAGGTATGATGTTTATATCATTGACCAAAGCTCCCAGATTTATGGATATACTGAATGGGAAAATAAAGTCGGACAGGTTAGTTGGACTTCTTTTATGGTGATTGATAATGATTATAGTGGTTATTACAGCTCAGGATTAGATGGTATGAGGGTGACTGTTGCGCACGAATTTCATCATGGAATTCAAATTGGTAACTACGCAATCCCGGATGTAAACAGTCCGGTTAGATTAGCTGATAGTTATTTTTATGAATTGACTTCAACCTCGATGGAAGAATTTGTTTATGATGATGTTAATGATTATTACGCTTATATGCATTCTTATTTCAGTAGTACTTATAAAACATTTCCTAACCACATTGGTTATGATATGGCTATCTGGAATATTTTTCTTGTGAAAAATTTTGGATTCGATGTTTTAATAAACCAGTGGGAAGCCATGCCCTCGCAACGGGCATTATATGCTATAAACAGTTCTCTTTATCCAATTGGAACTTCTTTTCAAAAGGAATATAATAAATTCGGAATTTGGACATACTTCACTAGCTATCGTGCCATACCTGGTTTATATTTTGATGAAGCATTGTTTTATCCTGTTGTAACTCCTTTAGTTACTGTCTCATATCCTCAATTTAATTATGCTCAAGTGGATGCTTATGCTACTTCAAATAATTTTTTAAGATTTGGTAATGTAACGAATGGTGATACTCTTTTTTCTATCATAACGAATGGCGACATTAATTCAGCCGTTAATGAACCTAATACTACTTTTAGTTTTACTTACACTCTTTTCTCTGATACAATAAGTGGTAACAGAAAATTAGCAGATAGATACTCTGCAGATTTTAGCCTCACTTCTTCTACTCTTTGGTCAATTTCAGAAATTTTGAATGATGTTGTAGTTTTAGCTGATAGCATAGAAAAACAAATTCCTAGCAACTTTAGCTATGCTTATCCAAATCCTTTTAATTACAAATCAAATTTTTTATCAACACCTCTCATTTTCTTTCCGTTCGAATCGAAGACAGGTGAAACAGTTGATTTTGCTGTCTATTCAGTCGGGATGCAACTTATGTTTAGTTCCGAGTTACCTATTCAAAATTTACCTGGCGATCAAAAAGGAGTAAGTTGGAATGGATTAGACAAGGACGAAAATAATTTAGCTTCAGGCGTTTACATTTATGTTATAAAAAGGGGAGATGATATCTTAAAAGGTAAATTTGTAATTTTCAATGAGTAGTTACTCAATCCAATCACAAAATCTTTCCAAGTCTTTCGGACGGAGATTAATTTTTAATGATATCAATTTTAACTGGAGCGAAAATGGAATTTTTGGTATCTCCGGTCCCAACGGTTCCGGTAAATCAACTCTTGTTAAAATTATAGCAGGACTCATCGCTCCATCGTCAGGAAAAATAATTCATAAAAATTCTGCCGGAGAAATAATCCCTGAGAAACTTCATAATCATATTGGATTTGTTTCACCTTATCTTGTACTCTATGAAGAATTTTCTGCGTGGGAAAACCTTTCAATTTTTTCAAAAATCCGATCGGTACCTTTCAACGAAGAAAAAGTTATTCAATATTTAAGTCAGTTCCTTTTAGAAAACAGAAAAGACGATCTTGTTAAAACTTATTCTTCCGGAATGAAGCAGAGATTAAAGTTTGTTTTTGCTCTTATGCATTCACCTGAAGTTTTAATTTTTGATGAGCCAACTTCAAATCTTGATGAAGGGGGAAAATATGTCGTCTACTCAATAGTTAGAGAAGAAGGAAAAAACCGAATTGTAATTATTGCATCTAATGAAGTGAAAGATCTGGAATTATGCAACGAAGTTTTGTATCTGGAAAAATTTAAATGATAACTCAACCATACGCACTATTTAAAAAAGATTTTAGCTCTGAATTAAGAACCCGTTATGCAATTAACTCACTCGCAATGTTTATTATAGTTGCAATTAGCGTTATACTTTTTTCAATAGGCAATGAAACAATAAACGTAAACCTTACAGCCGGTTTATTCTGGGTAGTAATATTTTTTACTGCAATGTCAGGACTTGCAAGAGCTTTTGTATCAGAAGAAGAAAGAGGAACAACATTAACTCTTCAACTTATTGCTTCCCCATCTACAGTATTTTCTGGTAAGCTGATATTTAATTTGATTCTGGTTTTTTGTATGAACTTTGTTATTGCTATTCTCTATTCTGCTTTGTTCGAAAAATTTGTCGTGCAGAATTTTTCGCTTTTTATGGTTACTTTTATTTTGGGCAATATAGGACTGGCAATTTCCTCTACAATAATAGCTGCAATTATTGCAAAAGCAGGGGCAAAAGGAACACTTTACCCTGTGCTTTCCTTTCCGATTTTATTGCCTTTGATTCTTACTTGCGTTCAATTAACTTTGTTCTCGTTAGATGGTACAAGCTTTGAAGAATCTAAATTTGAACTAGCAATAGTTGTCGGTTACGACGTAATTATGGTTACAGCTTCTTATATGTTATTTGATTTTATCTGGAAAGATTAAACGATTTTTAGGTTTTTAGGAAAACAATTAAATGATCTGGAAAATTTTCTTATTTATTCTTTTAATATTTGTTTCAGTTGCAGGAATTACGTTTCCAATAGTTGAGAAACCAATTGCCTGGTACCAGTTCCCGTATATTCCGGGGTTGGAGGAGAACGCGAAGATTATATTCTTTCACGTACCTACTGCCTGGTTAACGGTAATTGCTTTTCTTATGTCTACAGTTTTTAGCTTTAGATATTTAAGAACTAAAAACCTGGATGAAGATGCAAAAGCGTATGCTTCTGCTCAACTTGGAATGATTTTCTGTATTCTTGCAACCGTAACCGGTGCTGTATGGGCAAAATTTGCATGGGGCTCTTTCTGGAGCTGGGATCCGAGACAAACAAGCATTTTTGCTATATTATTAATTTATGGTGCGATGTTCGCACTTCGTTCGTCTATTGAATCTGAGGATAAACGAGCAACTCTTTCAGCAGTTTACTCGTTGATTGCGTTTGTCACAGTTCCATTCTTCATTTTTATTATGCCTAGAATTATGAAAGGACTTCACCCAGGTTCCGCAGATGATACCAATGCAGGTCCCGTAATAGACTTTAAAATGAATTCAAGCATGCAGCTTATCTTTTTCCTTTCATTAATTGGATTTACAATTTTATATTTCTGGATGTGGAGAGTTGGGTACAGATCAATTATTATAAAGGATAAGCTGAATAAACAACAAATAATTTCAGATAAATCTGTACAGGGAGGATAATTTGGAGGGACTTAATAATTTTCTTCAAGCTAATGCTATTTATATTGTAATGATTATAGTCTTGATAGTATGGATAGGAATATTTTTTTATATGCTAACACTCGATAAAAGACTTAAGAGTATCGAAAAAGAATTAAACAATCACAAACCGGCTAAATAGGAGCTATAAATGAAAAATAAATATGTATTTGGTGGAATTATCATCGCAGTTTTTCTTGTATTGATGGGATATTTGTTTACTCAAAGCAACATTGAGTATGCCGATGATTTTTCCAAAGTGATGATTTCTCAGAAAACAGTTAAAGCTACAGGCAGCTGGGTTAAAGAGAAAAACTATCAGTTAGATAATAAGAATAAAACATTTTCTTTCTTTATGGCTGATGAGCATGGTAAAGAGATGAAAGTAATTTATGAAGGAACTATTCCCAACAACTTCGAAAGTGCCACAAGTGTTGTTGTTACTGGTAAATATCAAAACGGATACTTTCACGCAAAAGATATTTTGACTAAGTGTCCCAGTAAATACCAGGAACAAAAAACCAGTTCTTCTTCGCTTTAATAAAAATTTTTAAATATTATTCAGACACGAGGAATTAAATGATAGGAAGTATTATACTTACACTTGCACTTGCATTCAGCATCATTTCGATGATAATGTATTTCCTTAATTACAGAGGATATAAAAATACATTAAACTATGGAAGAATCGCTTATCACGGGATGGCTGTACTGGTTATTATGGCTTCGGTATTTTTATGGTACATTATTCTAACGCACCAGTATCAATACAATTATGTTTACAGCTACAGCAATAACGATCTAAGACAACTTGGAGTATTTCGGCTGGCATCTGCATTTTGGGGTGGACAGGAAGGTAGTTTTATGCTTTGGCTTCTGCTCACTTCAATTGTAGGAATTATACTTCAGTCTTATGCTTCCAAAAGAGGAGATCTTGAACCAAGAGTAA
>JARRKF010000033.1:0-10173 GCA_037388405.1 Ignavibacteriaceae bacterium
CCTTTATTTTGCACGCAGCAAGTAATTATCTGATGATAGATAACAACCACCCTTAGTGTGAATAATCCTCTAAATTCTCTCTAAACTTTCTTTGTGCGCCATTATCGTCTTATCCAAATCTTCTTTGGTATGAACTGTTGAAATAAACAAAGCCTCGAATTGTGCAGGCGCAAGATAAATTCCTCTATTCAGCATTTCGTGAAAATATTTTCCGTAAAGATTTGTATCTGATTTTACAGCAGATTTAAAATCGTCAACTTTTTCTTCGGTAAAGAACATACACATCATCGAACCAACCCTATTCATCGCGTAATTCTTTCCAACGGAGTTCAGATTTTCTTTGAACCCTTTTTCAAGATATGATGACTTTTCTTCAAGCTGTTTATAAATATTGGGATTATCTTTGATTTGTTTTAATGCTGCATAACCGGCAGCCATTGCTAAAGGATTTCCGCTTAAAGTTCCTGCCTGGTAAACAGGACCGCTCGGAGCTATCTTTTCCATTATCTCTTTCTTTCCGCCAAACGCACCAACGGGTAATCCGCCACCAATAATTTTGCCGAAGGTTGAAAGATCAGGCTTTATTCCAAGAACTTCCTGTGCACCGCCAGCCGCAACACGGAAACCTGTCATCACTTCATCAAAAATCAGAATGATATTTTCTTCGTCACAAATTGTACGAAGTTCTTTTATAAATGCATCTTTTACTTTTACCACGCCCATATTACCGGCAATTGGTTCAATAATTACAGCGGCAATTTCGTTTTTGTTTGCTGAGATTAACCTTTTTATTGATTCTATATCATTGTAGTCAGCAAGTAAAGTATCCGCTGCATTTCCTTTTGTAACACCGGGAGAAGTCGGAATACCAAGTGTTAACGCACCCGAACCTGCCTTAATTAAAAAATAATCTGCATGACCGTGGTAGCAACCTTCAAATTTTATAAACTTTTCTTTTCCTGTATACCCCCTTGCGGCACGTACCGCGCTCATTGTTGCTTCTGTCCCGCTATTGACCATTCTTACCATTTCAACGGAAGGAACAAGTTCAGTTATTAATTTTGCCGTTTTTACTTCAAGCTCGGTTGGTGCTCCGAAGCTGGTTCCGTTTCCGATTGCGGATTTCAAAGCTTCAACAATGAAAGGTGGATTGTGTCCGAAAAGATGCGGTCCCCAGCTTCCGATATAATCTATATACTCGTTTCCGTCCACATCCCAAAATTTTGAACCTTGTCCCCTTTGAACAAAGATAGGATCGCCACCAACAGATTTAAAGGCACGTACGGGAGAGTTGACTCCACCAGGGATATATTTTTTAGCTTCCGCGAAAAGTCTTTTACTTTTTTCAGTATTCATATGTTTATCATAGAACAATTAATAATCAATAATAGTTGTTTGTTTTGGAAATTGTCTTTTTACCGAATAGCAAGTCGTAATCTTTTTCTTTTCCTGCTTCCCACCATTTTTCAGGAATGACTTTCCAGTTTCCGATGACTGTAGGATTAATGGTACTCTTTTCTTCAATCCATTTCATCAGATAGAAACGAAAATCCTTTTCTGTTGAACTAATTATTCTTCCGGAAAGATCTTCTTTGGGAATCTTTGCGCCACGGGTTAAGTGTCCCCCGCCACCGCTTCCGCGATAAGAATTTACGGCAACGGTATATGTACTATCCAAATAAAACGGAATCCCATTACTCAGGGTTGTTATGTTAATCCTTTCGCCAACAGGTTTGGACACATCGACGATATAGTTAATTCCGGCAGCCGTTGAGAAATTATAATAACGAATGAATATTCAAGATAATCCTTAATCTCCTTTCCGGATAAGCGCATTGTATAAAGAAAATTTTCATAATGGTAAAGCTTAAACATATCTCGCACTCTTATCCAGCCACTGTCTATTGTAACACTGGAAGAAAGTGGAGATGCAAAAGAAATATCAGCGCCGGTAAGTTCAAGCTGTGCTCTTTGAATAAGATCAACAAATGCAGAGGGACCAAAGAGAGATTCTCTGGAGGAAATTGATTTTATAATTTGTCCTATAGGTTTTTGCACATAAGCTTCAACAACATTTAACTCGTACGTAAACAGTTTCAAGAATTTCTGATCTGGAGGATAGTTTTTTGTGTGCAACCAGTTCCGAAGCG
This sequence comes from Ignavibacteriaceae bacterium, assembly GCA_037388405.1. Lineage (GTDB taxonomy): Bacteria > Bacteroidota > Ignavibacteria > Ignavibacteriales > Ignavibacteriaceae > IGN2. The sequence continues at coordinate 2,151 of JARRKF010000033.1, forward strand.
TTTTCGTTCTTGTATGTATTTGCTTTTTCGCCTCCGTAAGTGTAATCAACTCCCGAATGAAATAAACCGATAACTAAGTCAGGTTTTTCTTTCTCTTTAATGATAAGCACCCATTTTTTTGCTGCTTCAATCATATCTCCAAACGACATTCCCGTCCACAAAATTTTGGGAAGCCACTCTGGTATTGAAGGAGTGATCAAACCAAGCACAGCTATTTTAATTCCTTTTCTTTCAATGATAGTATAAGGTTTGAAATAAGGTTTATCTGTTCCCTCATTTATTGCATTGGCAGCAAGCCATGGAAAATTAATTTCTTCTCTGAATTTATCATATACAGAATGTCCCGCTTCAATGTCGTGATTACCAACGGTTGCGGCATCATACTTAATAAAGTTCATTGCTGCGGCTTGTATGTGAGTGCTTGTAGTATCTTCGTAATTGTAGTAATAGACGATAGGGTCTCCCTGTAAAATATCCCCATTGTCCAGAAGAATTAATTCTTGATTGGGAACATATCTTTCACTTTCTACGTAGGTATAGACTTGTGCCAAAGAACTGTTCGTTACGGTATCATTTAGAAAATCATAGGGCATTATTGCGCCATGGACATCACTTGTTTCAACAAATTTAAGAGTTATTGTTTGTGCAAAAAGAGACGGACTTACAAGTAATAAAAAAATAAGCAGAATTGAGGCGAATAAATCTTTCATTATCAAATTAATTTTATATTGATTTATGATAAACCGGAAACAAAGTTAATAATAATTAACTCTTTATTTGATGGAACTGTTTTGGGACAAGGTACAAAGTCAGAGAGATTTCAACCAGCTCACCAGCTTGTTCGTTCCTTCCAAAAGGGGTGAGCAATACATAGAGAGGAATTCCTCCGTTATTAATTCTTCGTATGGAAGTGTCTCTACTGCAGCAAGAGCTCTGTTCCCGTCAAAGTCAACATAAGAAAGTCGTGCGGTGAACTCTTCTTCGGGTCTGCCAAAAACGCTACCGGGTAAAAGAGCAACACCGGTTTCATTCAATAGCTTTGTTGTCAAATCCATACTCGTAAAAATATTTTTCGATTTGAACTTATCAGCAAAATTGTTGAAGTTGATAAACAAATAAAAAGCACCATCTGGTTCCGGTGCCTCTGCACCGCCATCCTATTCCCCCGTTGAAAGCCTTTACTGCAGCATATTGAATAGGTGCACTTGTAGATGTAAAAGTTTCGCTGGCAACGGAAGCCATTCCATCTAGCAGACTTGTCAGAGATTTCGGGAAAGTGAAAGTTCCCAATCTCCAGCCACCCGCACCGCACCACTTACTGAGCCCGCCAGAGATGATAGTTCCTTCGGGATAGAATCTTGCAATGCTACAATGAGTTCCTTTAAAATTTAATTCTCCATAAATTTCATCAGACAGAAGGATAACTCGATGTCTTCGGGCAACATCAGCAATTTCCTGCAAGTCATCACAGCTGTAAGTTACACCGGTGGGGTTTGAAGGATAATTTAGAATAACAATTCGTGGTCTGTAATTATCAGTTTCACAAATCTTATGTAATTCTTCTGGAAGCAAACGCCATTTGTTTATTTCTTTTGTTTTTACCCACCCACCCTGTCTTCCAATAATTTTAGCCTGCGGTGCATAAGAAACCCAGCTTGGTGTGGGAATTACTAGCTCTCCATAATAAACAAATTGTAAAAGGAACATTAGCTCTTTAGAGCCCGGCCCGATAAGGACATTCTCAGCACCGCGCTGAATATCATTTCTTCTGGAGTGGTAATGAGCAACCGCCTTTCTTAATGCTTTTAATCCTTTTACTTCAAGATAATCTTTTTGAAAAGCATTTGAGCGTAATTCTTCGACAACTACTTGCGGGACAGGAAAGGGAGACTGCCCCAACCCCATTTTATATATCTTCTTGCCTTCTTTCTTTAATTGATTTGAAAGTTCATTTATTTGAAGTGTTGCCGAAAGAGGCATTCCCCTAACATTAAGATTAAGGCTGACGTTAAATGGTTGTTTGTCCAGCATAAATTTATTCGATATCTACCTCAATTTCGTTAGGTTGAAGGATTTTTTCAAGCTCTTCCTGAAAGAAAAATTTTTCTTCGCCAAACGCTGGTTGTAAGTCTGTATACCAAATTGCATCTTCATCATATTTTGCAAAAAATGGTCTGGCTGCCCAATTAGAATTTCTGCCCTGAATCATTCTAAGCGTAATAACTTTTTCATTCTCCGTTTCAGTCACGCCCAGAATTTGAATTTTGCCAGGCAGTGCAGACATACTTGGTCCGCGCACGGTTCTGCAAATTCCACTAACTGATTGATAAGCTTCTCTGAAAAGTTTCCAGGCATCAACAAGAGGAATAGAGAAGTAATGTTGTGCGCCGGTGTTTCGGGCTATAAACATGTAATAAGGGACATACCCGAGAGAGACTTGTTTCTTCCACATATCAGCCCAAACCCGAGAGTCGTTATTGATATTCTTAAGAACAGGTGATTGTGTTCTTATTACTGCACCGGTTCCAAGAATTCTCTGAGAAGCTTCGGCGACTGCTTTTCCTTCCAGCTCCACAGGATGATTAAAGTGTGCCATAAAAGCCAGATGCTTTCCTGCTTTCTTTACATCTTCAAATAATTTTATAAGATCATCGGCATCATCATCAGTTGTAAATCTGTATGGCCAATAACCAAGCGCTTTGGTTCCTATTCTGATATTTCTTAGATTTTCAAGATTGGCTTCTAATAGAGGTCTTATATAATATTCAAGATGTTTTGTTTTCATTATTAGAGGATCACCGCCGGTAAAGAGAACATCTGTTACCTCGGTGTGTTCTCTAACGTAGTCGGCCAGAAGCTCAGCCTGGCGGGAAGCAAATTTAAGATCATTCATTCCCACAAATTGCGGCCAGCGAAAACAGAAAGTACAATAAGCATGACAAGTCTGTCCCTGGCTTGGAAAAAAGAGGACAGTTTCACGATACTTGTGCTGCATTCCAAAAAGTTTTTCTTCTTCAAACATCGGAACGTTATGTTCTAATTGCCCTGCCGGATGAGGATTTAGCTCTAGCCGTATTTCATTTGCTGCAGATTTAATTTCATCTTTTGATGCCTGACTTTTTACCAACCTTTCCATCCTTTTATAATGGTGAGGAAGAAGCATTTCTTTTCGAGGGAATGTCAGAGTATAAATAGGATCGTCAGGAACCTTTTTCCAATCAATCAGATTTTCGACAACGTAATTATTTGTTTTAAAAGGCAATACCGATCCCACAATTTCAATAGCATCTATTAAATCTTCTGAGAGATTCTGAACCTGCGGGATAGTTCTGAAATTGTGCAGCATATAAGATTTGTAGTTCATAATAATTCCTTCCTTTTTATTCTTGCTGATGGTAGTAAAGGCAATAACGTGTGAAACTCATAAAATCGCAACACAAGATATGATTTTTTTGATTTTTTTCAAGTGAAAAGAATAAAATGCGGGCCTAAAAACACACCATTTAAGAGTATTGCTTTCCTTCGGATTGTTCTAAATAAACATAAAGATGAAGATAAAAACCAGAAGCTCAGATTAAAGCCAGAATATACCCCCAGACTTTTTTCTGGTTTACAACCTCACAGAATTCAAGCCGGAAAATTTCTATCTAAATATTTTAGAACTCGATTTTTGAAGACTTAATTTAGTCGTCCGTTTTTTTATAATGCAAGCCAACAACGCCCGATTTAAATTTCCTTAAACCGATAAATTTAAGATCCCGTGTATCTTTAAAGTCTTCGAATATTTTTTTACCATTGCCAGCAATAATGGGATGAACAACAAACCAGAACTCATCAATCAAGTTCAGTTTCAACAATTGAGTTGCGATGCTAAGACTTCCGGCCGAAATGTTTTTCCCTCTTTGATTCTTTAATTCTGAAATTATTTCAGGAAGACTTCTATTTGCCAGTTGCGAATTTTGCCAGTTAACTTCTTTAAGAGTATTTGAAAAGATAATTTTGTGCATAGGATTAAATACGTCAGCAAATCTGATCATACTTTTTGTGATATTTCTATTTTCGTATGCGTTAGGCCAGAAGCTTTCCATTAACTGATATGTTTTTCTTCCCATTAGAATCACATCAACATCATTTAACAAATCCGTATAGAAATTGTGCAGTTCATCGTCGGCAATACCTTTAGTATGGTCAGCAATGCCATCTATAGTACTATTTATTGGAAAAATTACTTTTCTCATTATAGCTTCTATTATTAATTACATTTCTCTGGAAGGTTGAAGCATACCTACACGATTGCCTTCGGTATCTATAATTGAACAGTAAAGCCCCACGCCCGGGATATTTACAGGTTCACCCGGTTTGTTTGGTTCGCCACCCAATATTTTTCCACCAGTCATCTTTACTTTATTCATCGATTCTTTAATGTCGTCCACAGCAATTACAACAGATGGATGATTAGAAACGGGATCGTTGGTTTTCTGGTAGAAGCCACCGTTAATTGCACCCCTTTGCTTGGGGAAATGATCTTCACCAACTTCTGAAGTTGTAACCATTATATACTCTCCCATTTCGGGTCCAAGCTGCTGTGTCTGCCAATCAAACACAGAAGAATAAAATTTTACAATCCGGTTTTTATCTTCAGCCGGCATTTCAAAGTGCACGACAGGGTTCATCTTACTCATTTTTTCTCCTCATTTTACCTTTTGTTATCTGTTCTAAGCTTTTTCTAATTCGGCTATATTTATTTTTTTCATTTGAAGCATCGCTTTCATTACGTTCTGTGATTTCTTTTCATCCTCATCTGTTAAAAGCTTGCTTAAGATCGTGGGAACAATCTGCCACGAAACACCAAACTTGTCTTTCAGCCAGCCGCACATTTCTGCCCGAGGTAATGCTGAGAGCTTTTCCCAGTAATAATCGATCTCTTTTTGTGTTTCACAATTCACAACAAATGAAACAGCCTCATTGAAATCAAAATTATGTTGTCCCTGTCCGCTCAGAGCGTTAAATAAAAGTCCTTCTAGTGAAAATTGCGTAAATGCTAAAGTTTCTTCGGGGACGTTCTCAATTTTAGGATTTGGAACTTCAAAAATTATTTTTGAATTAGGAAATATATTTGTGTAATGTTCGACAGCTTCTTTTACTTTGCTGAATTTTTCATTTACGAATAAAAGAGAAGGTAAGATCTTTTGTGAAGAATTAATCTTTTCAACTGTAAGCTGCCAAGAAACACCGAATTTATCTTTTACCCATGCATATTTTGGACTCCAATCATATTTATCTAATGGCATATTAATGTTTCCGTGTTCAGATAATTTCTGGAACAGTCCCTCAATTTTTTTGTCAGATTCACAGTAAACGAAGAAAGAAATTGATTCGTTGAATTTAAAAACAGGTCTGCCATTTAATGCTGTAAATCCTTGTCCATCTAACTGAAAAGATACGGTTAAAACGGAATCCGTTGGTCTTCCGGATGCTGCTGCACCAGCCTCATCATAACGGGCAACTGCTCTAATACTTGAATTTTCAAAAATGGAAGTGTAAAAGCTTACGGCTTCTTCAGCATTATCATCAAACCATAGGAAGGGATTTATCTTTTGCATTTATTAGCTTCCTAAAAAAATGATCATTTAAAAAGCAATTGACAATTAGCAATTTTTACGCGCCTGTATTAATATAGCATGTCAAATAAATTTACCAAAGGTGTAAATTTTAACTGCCGATTATTTTTATAAGTAATTTAATAGCAAAATGCAGGTTACAAAAACATTATATATTAAAGAAAGAAAAGAGTGGCGTGACTGGCTTAAAAAGAACCACAAAACCGAAAAAGCAATCTGGTTAGTTTACTATAATAAATCTTCGGGAAGACCAAGAATTCCATATAACCATGCTGTTGAAGAAGCTCTGTGCTTTGGATGGATCGACAGCACTGTTAAAAAAATAGATAAGGACAGTCATGTTCAACGGTTTACACCACGCAAAAAGCGAAGCCAGCTTTCCGAGTTAAATAAAGAGCGTATTCGCCGACTTGTTAAGAAAAAGAAGATGACATCCTCTGGATTAAAAGCAGTTAAACATTTAATTGATCCTCTGAAGAAAGAAGAATTTAAAATTGCCCCGGACATTCTCAAAGCCCTAAAGAAAGATAAAAACATCTGGAAAAATTTTGTCAAATTTCCTGAATCGTATAAGCGAATAAGAATAGGATGGATTGAAGGATCCAGAACCCGCCCCGACATCTTTAATCAGAGGTTGAATTATTTTTTGAAAATGACAGCCAAGAATAAACAGTATGGAATGGTTAAATAATGCTCATCCCTAAGATGTTTAAAATGCTCTCCTGAAAAATTCTTTTATTTCTCTTTCAATATTTAAGTTCGTCAAAGCTTTATCGTACAGTAATATAACCCGCTGAAAGCCACCATTTACTGTTATAATATTTTTTTGTTCAGAAAACTTTTCAAAACTTTTTCTATCTGGAAAGGTGGATATATAAAAATGTGCATTGGAGACGGCAACATTTCCAGTTGAAAATCCGATCTCAGTCTGCTGTTCTTCCAGGGAATTCTCATCATCAAAATCTTTATCGAACCAACTAAGAACAAGAGTAAGATCATCGGGACGAAGTTGGATTGGACTTGTATCTCTTCCCAGTTCCGTCTTAATTTCATTCAATATTTGGTTAACCGATTGTACTGCTTTCCAATAATTAAATAATTGCTCTGCATCAAATCGCCCTCTTGTACCTTCAAGGAAGCTTGGTTTTTCAAGCGGCGGTGTAATACCAATATCAACCATTAAGCTACAGGTTTCATCACAAAGAGCATTTAGTGACTGACCTGTTAGTGCAATACGCATTGGCTCTCTGAAGTTTGATTCTATTATTAGCCTTTGATGCTCAAGATCCAGAATAACTTCAAACGTCAACTCCGGAGAGGAGATGTTTTTAGGAAGCCGCGATGTTGTAAATCCTTTATTACTTATTAGAAGATTTGTATGATACGAGTAAGGCAATGGTAAGGAGATGGCCTCTCTAATTGCACCAACCATTCGGCAATATTTCTGAAGAGTATCTCTGGTCTCTTTCCATTCGCTTAATATTAATGGCGGAAAAATTAATTTTAACATTTAATGCACAGCCCTAATTCGATCTGCTGTATTTACCCATGAGCATTCCTTCTGCAATAATGTGTCCGTTCATTTCGTGCAGAAGTTCACCTTTGGTTGCGCCGGGAGCCAACTCTATTCGTTTGTCAAGAGCATAAATCTTAAAGTAATATCGATGTGTCCCGCCAGGCGGACAAGGCCCTCCATAACCAATTTTTCTAAAATCGTTGCTTCCTTGTGTAGTTCCGTCTTCAAGAACTTTATCCGTTGGGACTTTTTCGCTCAGTTTATTAGTTGAAGAGGGAATGTTGAAAATAACCCAGTGAACCCATGTTCCCATTGGTGCATCCGGATCGTCACATATGAGAGCAATTGATTTGGCTTCTGCTGGAACCCCATTCCAATCGAGAGGCGGTGAAACATTTTCACCATCGCAGGTGAATTTCTTAGGAACATAATCACCTTCTCTAAATGCTATACTGGTAAGTTTAATTTCCATCTTTTTTCCTCCTTGTTTTGTTTCGATTTGTGCGAAACCGTAAAAAGAAGAAAGTATAATTATTAATATTGTTATGTATGTCATTCCTCTTAGTAATAACAAACAGTATTTTCATTCACTAAAAAGTACGAATTTACTCGATATTAGAAACTTCTACTTTAGTATGTAGCCAATTCTATCGAGTTTCCCGTCAATTAATTGGTTTGGTACTATATCAAAAATCCTGCAGAGCATAGGGTATATATCAATATTCATCAATGTTCCCGTTTGATAATTCTTCTTGAAAGCCGGACCAAATGCATAAAATATTCCTTGCATGTCTCTCCAGTGATTATCGAATCCATGGTTTCCCTTTGTTCCGTACTTTTCCAGATTTTTTAGAGATTTGTTAGTTTCAACACCCCAGCCATTTTC
>JARRKF010000034.1:0-7972 GCA_037388405.1 Ignavibacteriaceae bacterium
AAAAATAACAGGAGTTAAAACAGCAAGTAAACCCGGGGCAATCATTCTTTTTATGGCTGCTGCAGTTGCAATATCAACACATTTAGCGTGGTCTGCTTTAGCTTTTCCTTCCATCAAACCGGGAATCTCTTTAAATTGACGTCTAACTTCTTTAATCATATCAAATGCTGCGGTTCCGACCGCACTCATTGCCATTGAGCTAAACAGGAACGGTAAAATTCCTCCAATAAATAATCCAGCCATTACATAAGGATTTGAAACATCTATTGTTGCAATTTTTGCTTGAGACTGGAATGCACTAAACAAAGCAAGTGCAGTTAAAGCAGCAGAACCAATTGCAAATCCTTTACCGATAGCTGCAGTAGTATTTCCGACAGCATCAAGTTTATCAGTTCTTTCTCTAACTTCTTTTGGAAGACCACTCATTTCCGCCAAACCACCGGCATTATCTGCAACCGGGCCGTAAGCATCAACTGCTAATTGAATCCCTGTAGTTGACAACATTCCAACAGCTGCTATTGCAATACCATATAAACCTGCAAAGTAATAAGATAATACAATTGCGATAGCCACATAGATTACCGGTAATGCAGTTGATCTCATTCCTAGAGCTAAACCAGCAATTATATTTGTTGCAGGACCTGTTTGTGATTGTGAAGAAATATTTCTAGCAGGTGATCTTGATTCAGCAGTGTAGTACTCTGTTGTTAATCCAATTGCAATTCCGGCTAACAATCCTACGATGGTAACAATAAAAATATTGATGCCTGTTAGCGGTTTTAATAAGCCTGTGACATCAACCGTAGGATTGACCATATCAGGAACGAAATAATTTATGACAGGATAAGCAAGTATAATCACTAACAGCCCGGCACCAAAAGAACCAATGTTTAAAGCAGTTTGTGGATTGCCTCCTTCTTTGGTTCTTACTACGAATGTTCCGAGAATTGAACAAATTATTCCAAGTCCCGCAAGTATCAATGGTAATACTATCAGATTAAAATTATTATATACAATTCCTAAAACCATTGTTCCAACAATAGAACCAACATAGCTTTCAAAAAGGTCCGCGCCCATTCCGGCAACATCACCAACATTATCACCAACGTTATCAGCGATAGTAGCCGGGTTACGAGGATCATCTTCCGGTATTCCTGCTTCAACTTTACCGACTAAATCAGCACCAACATCTGCTGCTTTTGTATAGATTCCACCCCCAACACGGGCAAAAAGTGCAATAGAGGAAGCTCCGAAAGAAAATCCTGTTATTACATTAATAACTACTATAAAGTTTGTACTTCCGTCAGGATATAAAAATACATCAGAGTAAATAATAAAAAGTAAACCTAAACCTAATATCCCAAGTCCAACAACACACATTCCCATAACAGTGCCGCCAGAGAATGCAACGCCTAATGCGCTGTTCAAACTTTTTCTGGCAGCATATTCCGAAAAATCCTGCAAGTGCCGAGCAAAATGCACCGATTACAAAAGAAAGTGCAATAACAGGACTGCTTTCAGGCGAATTCCAATTTGCTACTGCTAAAAGAATAGCAGCTACAATTACAAAAATGGATAGAACTTTGTACTCTCGTTTTAAAAACGCCATAGCTCCTTCACGCACATAACCGGAAATCTCTACCATTTTTTCAGTACCTGGATCCTGACGATTAACCCAGTTAGCTTTAAATAAAGCGAAGATGAGTGCTACCACTCCTAATACAGGTATAATATAAATCCAATCAGGCATATTTAATCTCCAATTAAAGGATTTTACTTATTAAGATCGCAAAGACAATTATTCAATTTTACGATTTAATAAGTTATGAGTAATAAAAAATCCTCAAAGTAATTTCCGATTTTATTCTGTTATAACAATGAGGATTTCAATTTTTATTTTCACATTTAGCGTTCCCCCCTGAAAAAAATCAAGAGGGAACTGAATGAGTTTGATAATTAGTTAATTCTAATTATTAACCGCCTAATAATTCATGCTCACCAGCTTCTTTATAGACTCTGATGATAGGTCTTTTAATCATTTCCCATTTCTTTGCATTCGGATCATACTTACAATTTGCAAATGCATCCCAGTTTTTATTATCTAGGCTAGGTTTATCTGCTCTGAAGTAATATCCAGGCCATCTTGTTTCCTCGCGGAAAAGAAGCGTTCTTACATGAGCTTCAGCCTGCCACATACGATGTACATTTTCCCAGCATCTCATCAACTCATGCAAATCTGGAGCTGCAAGTTTTGCAGAATCTTCTTGTAAGAATGCAAGAAGTTCCAGACCTTTTTCTAATAATTTTTTGCTTGTCGTGAATGCAGTAGAAACACCACCTGCATACTCATCCATAATCTTCTGCAATCTGAACATGAACATTTTAGGAAGAATATAATCAGGATTTACATCAGTTGTAACTGTTTTCTTGCTAAACTGAGCAAATGTATCCATTGGTTGAAGGATTTCTTTCTTCATTGCTTCAACTGTTGCAGCATCAACTTTAACCGGATCAGGATGATCAACAACATATTTAATAGCAGCTTTTGCAGCAATACGACCTTCTGCATGTGAGCCAGAAGAAAATTTATGACTCGATGCACCTGAAGCATCACCAGCACAGAATAATCCGTTTACTGTGGACATGCAATCATAACCCCAGAAATATTCTTCAGGAGCTATATCTTTTGGACCGCTAACCCAGGCACCAGATGCACCTGAATGAGAACCTATGAAATATGGTTCAGCTGCAGCTATTTCAGAAGCTTTTTCTTCAGGTGCAGTATTAGTAGCTGCCCAAAGGATCGCTTGTGAAATAGTCATATCCAAAAAGTCTTCCCATGCCTCGGATTCTAATTCTTTTAGTTTTTTCTTAGCTGCTTTTTCATCGCCTTCAGAAGATGCTATTTTGCCTATAGCTTCTTCAGTTCTCATTAAAATTGGACCTTTACCTTCCTGAACATCAAGCATCATCAACCAGTTACGTAAGTTTGCAGGTACCGGTTTTACTTTACCGTATGGAAGCCATTTGTCTAATTCTGGCCTTCGCGTTTCCATATAATTTTCATCAAATCCGTTTGTTGCACGAGATTTGAATAAGAGGAACCATGCACCAACCGGGCCGTAAGCATCTTTGAATCGGACAGGAATAAATCTAACTTCCTGACACGTCATTTCTGCACCGGCTTTTAATGTGAAGTATGCACTTGAACCGGAATTCCATGGTGGATACCATGCACGTCCAAGTCCTTCACCGGATGAACGTGGTTTAAATACGTGAACAGCACCGCCCATTGCAACAAGTACTGCTTTAGCTTTAAATATATAAAACTTCTCTTCACGAACACTGAAACCAACCGCACCAACGCAGCGGTCTCCATCCATAATTGGACCAACGATGAAAACTCTCTCATAAATATTTTCGGTGCCGATAGCATTTTTTGCCGCTTCAGCAACAACAACTTTATAAGATTCACCGTTAATCATTAACTGCCATCTTCCTTCGTGAACATAATCTCCTTTTTCATCTTTCCAAATCGGAAGTCCCCATTTTTCAAAAAGATGAACACTGGAATCAACATGACGTGCAATGTTAAATACTAAATCTTCTCGAGTTATTCCCATTAAATCGTTTCGAACATAGTCAACATAATCTTTCATTGTATTTTTGCCGTCTTTCAATCCGACGTACTGATTTATAGCTGAAAGACCCATTGCTACTGCACCACTGCGGTCAACCGCAGCTTTATCAACAAGGGTTACTTTCAAACCATTTTTCTTAGCCCAGTAAGCTGCTTCTACAGCTGCTCCACAAGCTGCCATTCCGCCACCAACAATCAGAAGATCAGTGGTGACTTCTACAGTTTCGAAATTTGCCATTTTATTTTTCTCCTATTATTGGTTTACTTTATAATGTTGCAACTTTATCCAAACCCAGAGCAGCAGGTTCAGTACTGAGTGCAGTACTATTCAAATCATCGTGAGAAGCAAATCCACCATTTGGCTCTGCTTTTCCTTCCTGGGTTGTACGGATAGGGAATTTAAATCTCTTCAGACTTCCATTTCTGAATTTCACTGTCCAAAGAATACTGTCTGTGCTTCTCATTGGTGTAACTGTTGCACCCAATGGAACGAAATCTGCATAACCACGTACTTCTACAGCCTGCGTTGGACAAATTTTAACACAGTTGTAGCATTCCCAGCACATTTCAGGTTCACGGTTATATGCTTTCATTTTTGTTTTGTCCAGGACCATAAGGTCATTCGGACAAATGTACTGACACGCTGTTTTATCCAGCGCTTTACAGCCATCACACTTATCTTGCAATACATAACTTGGCATTAGTGTATCTCCTTGAATAATTGATGAATATGATAAATTATTTTTCGAATTATTAAACGCACTTTATGTTTTATTATTAACTAATTATTATTTTTTTACTTTTGCTTCACCGGTTGCGTGACCATGCATTTTAATTTCAACTTTGTTTTCAAGATGTGCATAATAATCTTTTAGAACAGCTAAAACTTCCGGACGACTGAATTCAGCGGGAATATCTCCGCCTTCCGATAGTCCTTTTCTTAATGCTGTACCGCTTAAGAATAATCTGTCTTCCTTCGGATGCGGACAAGTTTTCATTGAAGCCATTCCACCGCACTTGTAACACCAGAATGTCCAATCGATTGGAAGCATCTTACATTCTAATGCACCATCCCACAGTTTGAAGTAAGCTTCCTGTGCATCGAATGGACCATAATAATTTCCAACACCTGCGTGATCTCTTCCAATAATCATGTGTGTGCATCCAAAATTCTGACGGAAGACACCATGTAATAATCCTTCTCTTGGTCCTGCATAACGCATATCTAGTGGGTACCCACCGCAAACAACTCTTTCTTTCAGGAAGTAGTTGTCAACTAAAGTGTTTATACATTTAACTCTAACATCAGCCGGAATATCACCCGGTTTTAATCCCCCAACCAATTGGTGAATATATAAACCGTCAGAGACTTCAATTGCAATTTTTGCAAGATATTCATGTGATCGATGCATTGGATTACGAAGCTGAAGTGCTGCTATTGTTCGCCATCCTCTTTCTTCAAAGATCTTCCTGCTTTCAGCTGGTCGTTGATATATGCCTTTAAACTCTTCGGGGAAGTAACTTTCTGAAAGAACTTTTACCGGACCCGCAATATTCCAGTCCTTCTGTTGCATCACCATTTTAACACCAGGATGTTCAGGATCAGATGTGGTAAATACATGCTTACACTCAAATTCTTTATCGATCTGATAAGACTCAGTAACCTTCATCGTTCCCATTATTTCATTAGTTTCACCTGAAATTAGACACACTTCTGTGCCTTTCTCAATTTTCTTTTCGTGAGATAATGTTATCGGTATAGGCCAGAAAAGACCATTCGTCATTTTCATATCAGCGCAAACACCTTTCCAATCATCTTTGCCCATGAATCCTTCCAGAGGTGTAAAACCTCCTATACCAAGCATAATCAGATCTCCAGTTTCGCGTGAAGACATAACTAACTTAGGAAGTTTTTCGGCTCTCTTTAGTTCTTCCTCTTTTTCTTTTCCACTTAGAAGTAGTATCTTCAGTTTATCACTCCCGTGTGGATTTATTAAATTTGATTTGGCCATATAAACTCCTTAATAATTAATAATTTTAAATTTATTTCTTGAATTTGTAGGAATATTTCTTGATAAACTTGAGGAGTGGGTATGCAAATAAAATCGAATAAAATTTTTAGTTTGATCAATCATGATATACCTGATTGTCAGACGAATATGTTGATCTATTTATGACCACATTTGTCCTTAACTTTAAACGATTTTGTGGAATAATTCCGTTAATTCACTATTGAAAAATAGCCGTAAATAGCTCTAAAATTCAACGAAAATGCGGATTCTGTACTCATTCTGTTGCTATAAAAAATAGTTTATTCTCTTACGCAATACATCAAGTCAATCTTTCAATGCAAATAATAATTGCGCACGATACAATAATTACATTCCTTTATAAGGATTGAGTCCCATCTCTGTAATCTCTTCAACAAATTCATTAAAGATTCCTGGTAATTTTTTGTACTCGTCAATCGAAAGTTCGAGAATTTTTACTCTTTCAGGTTCAAGAACAAGCTGCTTCAATTTCTCTTGAACGTTTTCCATCCTCTTGTTTGCTAACTCACTGCCTTTTATATAATGGCATTGATAATCATCACCATGCTTGCATCCTATCATTAGTATTCCATCAAACCCTCTTGAGAGTGCATCGGCAATCCACACAACATTTACTGAACCCAAACATCTCACAGGAATTACTCTAATGTTCGGATCGTACTGCAATCTATATTTACCAACAATATCCAGTGAGGGATACGCATCGTTTTCACAGAGGAATGCAAGAATCCTCGGTTTTTCTTCAAACTCATCCGGTATTTCAACAACTTTAATCATCGAAGCGATCATATGAACTGAATAATCTTTGAAGGAAATAATTCTTTCAGGGCACGAGCCAAGGCATATTCCGCATCTTCTGCATCTGTAAAGATTAGGAAGTGGTGTTCCTTTTTCATCTTCATCCAAAGTTCCAAAAGGACATTCCTCAGTACAGCGTTTACATTGTGTGCATCGCTGCAAAAAGAAATCAGGAAATGATTGATCACCTGCTCGTGGGTGTACAGCTTTCCCTCCTTTTGCTGCATGTAGCATTTGAATTGCCTTAAGTGCAGCTCCATATGCATCACTTTTACTTGAAGAAATATCCATTGGTGATCTCACAGTACCTGCTGCATAGATGCCGGTCCTTCTAGTCTCATAAGGAAAACAGATGTAATGAGAATCGGGAAATCCATATTTTAGAGTTGGAAGATCTGTTCCCTGCCTGTATGAAAGATTTAAAATCTTTGCACCTTTTTCTGCTGATTCTGCAGCTTTCTTTCCATCAAGTCCTTTTCCATCGCTGGCTTCTGCTGCATCAATAGTTTCAATTTCACCAACTAAAGTTGAAGGAACCATTCCTGTAGCAAGAACAACAACTTCTGATTTGATTTGAATCTTCTCACCTAAAAGTGTATTGTCAACATCAATTAAAATATTTCCATCATCAGCTTTATTAATATTTCCAACATCACCTTTTGTGAGGCAAATATTATCTTCGTTCTGAACATGCTTATAAAAGAGTTCGTTCTGAGCAATCGTTCGCATATCACGATAGATTATATAAATCAATGCATCAGGATATTTCTCTCTAATGTACATCGCCTGCTTTAAAGAAACAGAACAACAAACAGAAGAACAATAAGGTAAATGCTTTTCATCCCGGGAACCAGCACACTGAATAAAAGCAATACTCTTTATAGGTTTTCCGTTAAAAGCAGAATTGCTATTTCCGGTTTTAAAAGATTCTTCGAGCTGGATGTTAGTTATTACATTGTCAAATTTTCCGTAACCCAACTCTTCAAGTTTTTCTGGTTTGTATTGCTTCCAACCTGTTGCCTGAATTATTGCACCAACTATAACAGGTTCAGATGGAGTACCGTTAGTAATTAGTTTGACATTAAAATTACCGGGCTGCCCAGAGATTTTTTCAATCGTGCAAGACTTGATAACCTTTATTTTATCATTTGCTTCAACTTCAGAAATCAGATCTTCAATTTTAGAAGATTCAAGTGTGGTATAAGGATCACTAGTTGGAGCAATTTTATAAATTTTATTTAGCCATCCTCCGAGTTGATTTTCTTTTTCAGTTAAGATGACTGAATAACCAGCTTTGGCTGATGCAAGAGCAGAGGTTAATCCTGAAACACCACCGCCGACAACAAGAATGGTTTCATTAATTTCATTCTGCATTGCCTCAGGTGGTTCACTATTCTGGACTTTAGCAATTCCCATTCGGAGATAATCTGATGCAAGCATTTGTGTATCTTCGTCATTGGGTTTGTGAGTCCATACAACGTTC
>JARRKF010000035.1:0-6831 GCA_037388405.1 Ignavibacteriaceae bacterium
ACCGGGACCACCAAGAAATTTATGTGGTGAAAAATAAATTGCATCCAGTTTTTCCAATGGATCAGAAGGATGCATATCAATTTTTGCATAAGGTGCTGAGCATGCAAAATCAATAAAACAATATCCACCGTGCTGATGCATTATCTTGGCCAATTGAAAGTAAGGTGTTTCTATTCCTGTAACATTAGAGCATGCAGTGAATGCGCCTATTTTTAGTTTTCTGTTTTTGTAAGTATTTAGTTTTTCTTTAAGGTCTGAAACATCCACAAGCCCTTTATCAGTTGGCTCGATTACGATAACGTCTGCAATTGTTTCAAGCCAGGTTGTCTGGTTTGAATGATGTTCCATATGTGTGACAAAAACAACCGGACGAAGCTCCTCGGGAAGTTTCATATAATCTATCAACTGTTCGGGAATTTTTAATCCAAGCAATCTTTGAAGCTTGCAAACAAGCCCCGTCATCCCTGAACCAGCCGTTATTATAACATCATCTTTTCCGGCATTGCAATGTTTCTTAATTATATCGTGAGCTTCGTGGTAAGCGTGAGTCATCGAGGTTCCGGTTTCACTCGATTCGGAGTGAGTGTTGCCGACCAAGGGACCAAAAACATTTTTTATTTTATCTTCGATAGGTCCATACAAACGTCCGCTTGCAATCCAGTCTGCATAAATAATTCTCTGCTCACCATAAGGTGAAGTGAATGTTTTATAGTAGCCTACAACATTCTCTCTGAACTTAGAGAAATATTCTTCCAGATTTTTCATTGCCAATTGTGAAATAATTTATTCATTCAGATGGGAATATAATAAAATGAGAAAAGTAAAACATCCCGATAAAAAAGGAGATTGATTATTTTTTCCCTAAGAATTCGTTTTTCGGTATTTTTGAATTGAATACAATATTATTTTATGGAATGAAATACTTAATCGGCATAGACGGCGGCGGGACGAAGACAGACTGTGCAATTGCAGACCTGTCAGGGAAAATTATCCGCCAGTCAGCAGGCAAGCCTTCAAACTTTCTTGTAATAGGTGTAAAAGAAGCTGTTGAGAATCTTTTTGCATTGATTGAAGAAAATCTTTTTGCGCTTGAAGGAGACTTTTCTAATGTAAAACAGATTGTTATTGGCGTTGCAGGTGCAGGTCGTGAAGAAGATGCTATGATTCTGGAAAAAGGATTCAAAGATTTTGCAGACCAGGAAGGAATTCACTTTAAAGGCGTAAAAGTTTTAAGCGATGCACACATTGCACTCGAAGGTGCTTTCCCGAATTCTGCAGGATGCATTTTAATTGCCGGAACCGGTTCAATACTTTTTGGAAAAGATGAAGAGGGAAATATTCATCGTGTTGGTGGTTTTGGAAGATTGATAGGCGATGAAGGAAGTGGTTATTCAATTGGAAGGAAAGCATTAAACGCTGTCTCAAAAGCAACTGATGGACGGGGAGAAGAAACTCTTATTTCTGAATTACTAGATGCAAAAATGAATTCTGAAGCCTCGAAAAATATTATCAATAAAGTCTACAAAGAGAAGTTGGATGTTGCTTCGATTGCAAAAATAGTAATTGAAGCCGCTGAAGAAGGAGATCCAATTGCAGAAGACATACTCGATGAAGAAGCAGATGAGTTAGTACTTCATATAAGATCACTAACAAATAAAATCCAGACTGATAAACTTAGCGTTGCTTTTTCCGGCAGCTTGATCGACAATAAAAACTACTATTCAGATTTGCTCAAGAGAAAGATCAAATCAACTCTACCAAACGTAAAAGTAATCCAACCTGCATTTTCCCCTTTAAGCGGGGATATTCTTTTTGCTAAAAGATTAGCTTCCGCCTGAGGCATACAAGAATGAAATTCAAAAACAAAGATGAAAGAAATCCCTGGCTCTGGGTTCCTTCTCTCTATCTTGCCGAGGGTCTTCCTTATGTTGTTGTGATGACAGTTTCAGTCATTATGTATAAACGGCTTAATGTTTCCAACACAGAAATTGCGCTCTATACAAGCTGGCTTTATTTGCCCTGGGTTATTAAACCTTTCTGGAGTCCTGTTGTTGATCTTCTAAAAACCAAAAGATTCTGGATTGTTATTATGCAGTTCTTAATCGGTGCAGGACTTGCAGGAGTTGCACTAACAGTTCCAACAGAAAAATTTTTTCAATACACTCTCGCTTTCTTTTGGCTGATGGCATTCAGCTCTGCGACACACGATATTGCAGCAGATGGATTTTATATGCTTGGCTTGAAAGAATATCAGCAATCATTTTTTGTGGGAATAAGATCTACATTTTATCGGATTGCGATGTTAGCTGGGCAAGGATTGCTTGTAATTCTTGCAGGACAAATTGAAGAAAGTTCGGGAAATATCTCTTATGCCTGGATGATTACTTTTTTAATTCTTGCAGCGTTATTTATTCTGTTTTTCATTTATCATTTATTTATTCTTCCCCAACCAAAAAGTGATTCCCCAAGAGAAAAAATTCAAGTAGAATATTTTATAAAAGAATTCCTCAGAACTTTTATTTCGTTTTTTAAGAGGAAAGAAATTATCGTAATTGTCTTATTTATTCTCTTCTATCGATTTGCAGAAGCACAGCTTGTAAAAATGGCATCACCATTTTTGCTCGATAGCAAAGAAGTTGGTGGACTTGCGCTTTCAACTACTCAAGTTGGAATTGTTTATGGAACTGTCGGAGTTGCTGCTCTTGTTTTCGGCGGAATTCTTGGTGGGATTGTAGCTTCACTAAAAGGATTAAAGTATTGGATATGGTGGATGCTGATAGCAATCAACTTGCCTGATCTTGTCTATGTTTATCTGGCTGCAACTCAAACATCAAATTTTCTTCTCATTAATATATGCGTTGCTGTTGAACAATTTGGTTATGGTTTCGGCTTCACATCGTTTATGCTTTATCTCATTTATATTTCTCAAGGTGAATTTAAAACTGCACACTATGCGATCGCAACAGGTTTGATGGCTTTGGGAATGATGCTGCCCGGAATGATTAGCGGATGGATTCAGGAACAAATAGGTTACTTACACTTTTTTATATGGGTTTGTATTTCAACTTTACCTGCGTTTATAATTACTAAATTTGTAAAGATTGATCCGACCTTTGGCATTAAAAATGAAACTCCTTCATAAAAAATATTCTTAATTCAAATGAAAGACAGATATAGAAATTATAAAACTTTTTTCAGGGAGGAACAAAAGTTTCGGCAATTGTGGTTAATGATAATTATTATTGCAACAAGTGCTTTACCATGGATTGGATTGATTTACCAGATAATTTTTGGTCATAAGTTTGGAAATAATCCTACACCGGACTGGATGATTATTATAATCTGTGTTTTGTTTGGAATTGGATTCCCCCTGATTTTCCTTTCAACAAAATTAATTACAGAAGTACATCAGGATGGAATCTACCTAAAGTTTTTCCCTTTCCACAGAAAATTCAAATTCTTTTCATTGGATGAAATAGAAAGCTTTAAAGAAAGAGAATACAGACCTATACATGAATATGGTGGTTGGGGAATTCGTTATGGTTTTGGTGGAATGGCCTACAATGTTTACGGAAATAAAGGAATCCAACTTGTAATGAAGAACAAGAAAAAAATATTAATTGGTTCGCAAAAGTCATATGAGTTTTATAAAGTCATTCAAAGATTAAAATCGGAAAGAGTTTAATAACTCATCTCATCAATTTTAACCTTCCCTCTAAAAATCCAATAAATTGTTATTGTATACGCAAACACAAATGGAATTCCGATTAATGCAATTATCAGCATAATCGTTAAAGTTTTTTCTGAACTAGCTGCATTATAGATATTTAAGCTGAATTCTGGATTTGGATTTGAATATACTATGTTCGGAAAAATTCCGATTGCAAAAATTAGTAATAAAGCAGCAATAGACGCAGCAGAAGAAATAAATGCTCTGAATTCTCTCCCTTTGGAAATTTCCCTTGGAATATTAGCAATTGCAAGCATGTTTAACAAAGCTACAATAAAAAGTACCGGTAATGTCCTGAAGTTTTCAACCATGTGCGGAAAGTAAATTAAAGTTGCCATAGTAACAGTTGCATAACAAATAACAAAAAATATGATGGTATTATTTACCCAGCCTCTCAATTTTTTCTGAAGTTCACCATCAGTTTTCATTACGCTGTAAATAGCTCCATGCATCATAAATAAAGCAACGGTTGTTATTCCTACTAACACGGTGTAAGGATTAATCAGACTAAGAAAAGTTCCAGTAAATTCTTTATCCGGTCCGATAGGAATACCTGTAATTATATTTGCAAGTGCAACACCCATCAATAGTGCAATAAGAAAACTAGCAACGCTAAATGCAACGTCCCACATTTTCCTCCACCATTTCACTGACTGCTTACTTCTAAATTCAATTGCAACCGCTCTGAAGATGAGCATAAACAACAAAAGAATAAAAGCATCATAGAAACCTGAAAAGACAGTTGCATAAACATGCGGAAAAGCTGCAAACAAGGCGCCACCGCCTGTAACAAGCCAGACTTCGTTTCCATCCCATACCGGCCCGATTGAATTAATCATTATTCTACGTTCTTTATCTTCATTCACAAACAGATGCAGCATTCCAACACCAAGATCAAAACCATCAAGTATTGCATAACCAGACAGCAATGCACCGATGAGTAAAAACCAGATTGTGTTTAAATCGAATGTTAGTTCCATAATTTATTACTCTGTTATTAGCCCTGGTAATTCAAAATGACAATCATCAAATCACAAATAAATAACAATATCAAAATTAGAAATTTTAAACTTATTATGATTTAGATTTTTCGATAATTGATGAAAATATTTTCTTTAGTTCAATCGCTTCTCCTATTAATCTTTCAGCTTCTTTCCTGGTTTCAAGATCATTTGTTTCATAAATTAAATTCAAAAAATATGCACTCTCTTTTGCTTCTTTTCTACAGATTTTTATCTTCATCATAAAATCTTTTTTGCCTAAAGATTCATTTGCTTCAATATAATTAGCACCAACTGAACCCGAAGCTCTAACAAGTTGCTTTGTATCCTCATAATTTGCGATTGTCTTGGGTGAAGTTTTTATGAATAATCGAACATCCTTTGCAAACTGAAAGGTTCTTTCTTCAAGATCATATTTCGGTTTTGAAATTTTAGAATTGATCATTGAAAATTGTTTGTAATTTGTTTTTTATCATCTGGTGCTTCCAAAGATTGCTTTATGGTGTTCATACTCGGAAGAAATCTCGTCTACTTCCTCGGGACCATGCTTAATTTTATCATTCAATAGATAGATAAAAAGAATAAATAAGAAGATATAAATTATCGTAAACATAATTAGAGAAAACCAAACCTGTCCTGCCTCAACTGCTTTAGAAAGAGCCTCTGATGTTTTAAGTATTCCGAAAACTATCCAGGACTGTCTTCCAACTTCGGCTGTAATCCAACCGACCTGATTTGCAATCTGGGGTCCAAGAACTGAAATGACAAAAATCCAAAGCATCCATTTTTTATCAAATAAACTTCCTCTCCACCAAAAGAAAATTCCAAGCAAACTTATAGCAATAAGTGTAAATCCGATTGCAACCATTAGATGATAAGCTTGAAAAACTATATTGACTGGCGGTCTTTCATCTTTCGGGATTGAGTTTAAGCCAGTAACTTTTTGCTCAGTTGTTCCACTTATCAAATAACTTAACATCCCGGGAATAGCAACACCAAAGTTTACTTTTTGATTGTCTTCGTTTACCCAGCCGAAAAGATGAAGAGGTGCGTTTGTCTCATCATCAAATATAGCCTCCATAGCAGCCAATTTTGATGGTTGGTTTTCACTAACTCCAACAGCACTTTGATGACCTGTGAATAACTGAAATAGTGAGGCGAAACAGGCAAGAACTAATGCAATTTTTATGGATGAATTGGAAAACTCCATGTGTCGTTTTTTAAGTAGATAATAGGCTGAAACACTAATAACTAAAAATGCTCCGGCAAGCCATGCACCTGAGAGAACATGTAAAAGCCGATCAACGGAAGAAGGGTTGAAAACCATCGCCCAGAAGTCAGTAATTTCTGCTCGCGCATTCATTCCTTCACCAACAATGTGGAATCCTGCTGGTGTCTGCATCCACGAATTTGCGACAACAATCCAGATTGCACTAAACATTGAACCGAGCGAAACCCTGATAGTTGAAAAGAAATGCATTGGCGGTTTTACTTTATCCCAGCCAAAAACAAGTATCGCAAGAAATCCCGACTCAAGAAAGAAAGCAAAAATTCCTTCAGCAGCGAGTGCACTACCGAAAACATCACCGACATACCTTGAGTAAGTTGCCCAATTTGTACCGAACTCAAATTCCATCACAATTCCGGTTGCAACACCAATGGCAAAAGTTAAAGCAAAAACCTTTACCCAGAATTTTGTCATCTTCTCATAAAGTGGGTTTTTTGTCTTAAGGTACATCCCCTCCATAATTACCATTATTACTCCGAGTCCTATGCTTAATGGAGGATAGATGTAATGAAAAGAAATCGTAAACGCGAACTGTAGTCGAGCAAGTATTTCAACATCCATATTTTTTTATCTGATGTTTAAACATTTTACCTATGCAACTTAATCAAAATTAAGGGACATGTTAAAAAATAATTTTTTTAAAACTAAATTCAATACTTATGATATTTTGCGAATCCCTCAGTTACCAAAAGATCATTTATATTTATGAAGTTTCCTTCCGTTTCCTCAAACCAGATTTCTCCCAGGTATCTGCCGTATTTTCCTTTTTTATCCTTAATAGTCTGAATGAATACTTCATTGCCTTCAATTTT
>JARRKF010000036.1:0-6783 GCA_037388405.1 Ignavibacteriaceae bacterium
CTTATTCTAATTTCTTCAGGCAGACAGTACTTAATGGTACTTTTTTCCTTAAAAGGATCAGGAATATTCTGACTCAGAAAATACTCTGTTGGCAACAAATCATCCATTTCATTCACCTGATTATTTTTAAAGACTTTTAGGGACTTTATTTTAATAAGATCATCTTTTTAGTTTCAACAAAAGAACCTGCTCTTATCTGGTAGAAATATACTCCACTTGGCAAGTTGCTGGCATTAACCTCTATTGTATATTTTCCAGCTTCTTTTACTTCATTCACCAGTTGTTTCACATCCTGACCTAACGAATTAAATACAACTAATTCAACCTGAGATTTCACAGGCAGACTATATTCTATATTTGTCAACGGGTTAAAAGGATTGGGATAATTTTGATACAATGAAAAATCAGTTGGTGTGGTATTTTCTACATATACGACATTGCTATAATCAATTGTGCCATCGAAATCTATTTGCTTAAGCCTGTATGCAAGTAAGTTTGAAGTAATGCTGCTTATATCATCAACATAAAAATATTGCTGAGGTTCAGTAGTTGTTCCATGTCCCTCAACAAAGCCGATTCTTTCCCAGTCGGTGTTATCCTGCTTTCTTTCAATTTCGAAACCAAGATTGTTCATCTCTGATCCGGTAATCCAATTAAGAGTTACTTTCTCTGAATGCGCCGTAGCTGTAAATGATGTGAACTCAACAGGTATTATTTCCTGGGCATAATCACACAATGTATTGAGTATGAAAAGGTGCGCGAAATGAGTTCCGCTGTAATAAATATTCATAAAGTATATGACCCCCCAATTTTCATATTGCTGAAATAGCATCGCCGTTCTGGTACCTGATGTCCATCCGCCTTCGTGTCCCCAGGGCCAGGGCCAAACATTATTAATCCTGCCATACTGATACCAGACTAATCCCTGAACATCATTATATTCAGGTACAGGATATCCCAGATGGTCACTCAGCATCAAATCAATTGTAGCACTATCAAGAATTGCAGCTCCATTATACTTACCCCAGTTCATATATGCTCTTAAGAAATGTTCGAGTTCAATTTTATTAGTTTTTAAAAAGCCTGCAGGCCAGAGTGGCCAGCCCTGATGACATTGCGGAACATATTGTCCTCCTATCCATTTATACTGAGTTGCAAGTGTAGTTGTATCCAATCCGGATAAAAACCATGTAGTTTTTTCCATTTCTAACGGATCAAAAATATTCTCCCTGCAATACTGATCAAATGAAATCCCGGAAAACTTCTCAGTAATATATGCTAACAGTACTGCTCCAACATTTGAGTAGTCCCACCAATTCTCGCCGGGAGCGTAACTACTATTATAATTTGCTGAACTATAGAAGACTCCCCCGGGTGATAAATAATTTACCAGGAAACTGTCAAGAGAAATAGGACTATCCTCATTACAGATTACAAGGGGAGTAAGAATGGGCCAATAATCGTGAATGCTTGATGTGTGCATCATAAGCATACGAAAAGTAATAGTATCGTTCGGGAAGTAAGGATTTATTACTTCAAAATCATCTAAATAATCGTTAATATTATCGTCCAGATCAAATGAATCCGCCTCCCAGAATTGCATAATTGCCGTTGCAACAATTGTTTTAGATATTGATGCCATTAAGAAGAGTGTTGAATCCTCAACTGGTCGTTGCATTGCTATATTGGCGTAACCATAATTGCGTTTCCAGATTATTCCATCCTCTTTGGTATTAATTAGTGCTGTTAATCCGGGGATATGATATGTATTCATGTGAGCTATAATTATTGAATCGAGTGTTGTAGAATCCATCAGCGCCGGTTTGGAAAAATTCATTATTGCTTTTTCTTCATCCGGCTGTATCGGTAAACGCTCGTGTTGAGGGAAAAGATTAATACATATCAACAGAGAAATTGTTAAAGATAGTATTAAGTTTTTCATAACTGCCTCCTTTTACAGCTTTAATTGTTATTTAAAAACCAGCCTAAATAAACGAATTAAAGAGAGTGAGTGCATATAAGAATTGCGACAATGTATATCAAAAAATAGCCTAAATGCTTTATTTAGTAATTAGAGAGATTTGAAGAATGTGGCTGGAGGAAATTATTATCTAGTTTTTTAGGTCATTAGGAGAATAACCGAACTCATCTTTGAAACACTTCGTAAAGTAGGCGGGACTGCTAAAGCCAAAATTATATGCTATTTCAGCAATGGTACCTTTTTTCTCTTTAATCTGTTTTCTTGCGTTATATAACCTGATTGATCTGATGAGCTGGATTGGTGATTTGCCGGTTAAAGCCATTACTTTTCTTTGCAGATGTCGTGTGCTCATATAAGTTTCTTTTCGTAATTCCTCTACACTGAATTTTTCCTCAGATATATGTTCATTAATAACTTTAAACACTTTTTTAATAAACTTTTCATCCACTTCACTTAATTCTTTTGGAATATTGTAATCGTTTTCGCTGAATTTCTCCTGTAGCCTTCTTCTTATTTCAATAAGGTTTTTAATTCTTACTTTCAGTTCTTTAGCATCAAATGGTTTCATTATATAATCATCAGCACCTGTTTCATATCCTTCTATTTTATCTTTGCTTGTTGCTTTTGCTGTGAGCATAATTATGGGTATATGACTGGTCCTTTCATCAGTCTTCAACTTGTTGCATAACTCAAATCCATCCATCTTAGGCATCATTACATCGCTGATTATCAGATCAGGGATGTGTTTTATTGCCTGATTAAGTCCATCTTCTCCATCTACGGCCTCCTGTATTCTGTAATCTTCCTCAAGATGACTTATTATATAGCTTCTTACATCTGAGTTGTCTTCTACTATCAATAATAGTGGTCTGTCTGTATCCAGTAATACATCTATATCCGGCTTTTCTTTCCTGTTTTCGGATTCCGGAATAAGTTCTGATTCCTCTTTTGTGTTAATTACCGCTTCCTGAGCTTCTTTTTCAACTATCTCTTCTGATTTCAGATGTTCTTTACCTAGAGGTAATAGGACTATAACCGTTGTTCCTTCACCTTCTTTACTTTCTACTTTTATTTTTCCTTTGTGCAGCTCCACAAGTTCTTTAGTCAGTGCTAATCCAATACCCGTTCCTTCCCCCTGTCTGGTATGACTGCTGTCTGCCTGGTAAAATCTGTCGAATATCTTATCTATTCTTTCCTTTGGGATTCCTATTCCATTATCTGTTATTCTTATCTCTACCTCATTTATCAGCCTCTCTACTAATAAATCTATATTTCCTCCTTCAGGAGTAAACTTGAAAGCGTTGGATAAAAGATTATTAATAATTTTCTCCACTTTATCTCTATCTATATATACATTCAGATTTTCCTCTGTTGTATTGAACTTCAATGTTATCTTCTTCCTCTCGGCAAATGAGCTAAACGAAAGGAATATTCCCTTCACCAATGGAATAATATCCTGCTCGCTTGCTTCAAGTTTCATTTTGCCTGATTCAAGCTTTGAAAGATCCAGAAGCTGATTAACTAAACTATATAATCTGCCTGCGTTTCTTTTTATTATCCCGACATTCTTCTTTGTTTTAGGCTCGTTTGTTTCCTCAAGAACATCTTTTGCCGGACCAAATATTAATGTCAATGGTGTCCTGAATTCGTGAGATATGTTTGCGAAGAATCTATTCTTCAATTCATCCACTTCGTGCATCTTTTCTGCTTCGAATTTGCTCATTTCATAATCGTGTTTAATCCGGACTCTTTTTAGTTGAAGCTTCCAGGTAAAGTATATAACACTGAGAATAATTAATGCATAAATGATGTAAGCCCACGTTGTTGCCCATAAGGGCGGAGAGATTATTAACTTTATTGAAGCTCCTTTTTCATTCCAGACTCCATCTCTGTTGGCAGCCCTAACTCTAAAAACATATTCACCTGCATCAAGATTGGTGTAAACCGCATTTCTTTGTGTTCCTGCATCTACCCAGTCCTCATCAAATCCTTCCAGTATATATTTGCAGGTATTTCTTGTAGGTTCACTAAAATGCAGTCCAACAAAATCAAAACGCAGGTCGTTTTGATCATAAAAGAGTTTTATTTCATTTAATTCAGAAATAAATCCATCGAATATCAATCTTTCGCCTGGTTTATTAAATAGAGAAATATTCGCAATTTGTACCCGGGGAGGGACCGGGTCATCCTTAACACTGTCGGGATGAAAAATGTTTAATCCAAAATCACTGCCGAAGAACATCTCTCCCTTTTTATTTTTATATGCACTTCTAAGATTAAAAAAACTACCCGCAAGACCATCGGAAATCCCAAAATTTTTAAAAGTTTCCGTAACCGGGTTAAACTTTGATAATCCGTTTGCCGTACTTATCCATAGGTTCCCCGAATCATCTTCAAGAATTGCACAAACAAGATTATTTGCTAGACCATCATTCTCAGTATAATTTCTTATAGAAATACCCTTCACACGGTCAAATAAATGAATTCCTGTTTTTAAAGTTCCCACCCAAAAATTCCTTTTTTTATCTTCATAGATAAACAGAATGATAGATGCATCCTGATCTTCAGCCAGCGATCGGTAAGTTGTAAATTTATTTGTATTGGGATCAAACCGACATATTCCTCCTTCATCTGTCCCAATCCATAGTACTCCCTTAGAATCCTCGTAAATAGTATTAACTACATCATCACTTAAGCTATTTGGATCATTAGAGTTGCTTTGATAACGGGTGAACTTTCCCGTATGTCTGTCAAATTGATTTAATCCTGCGTCGAGAGTTCCGGCCCATAACACTCCACGACTGTCAACAAACATATTTCTGATACTATTACTGCTAATACTATTTGGATCATCCGGATCGTGCAGATAGTGTATGGACCTTAAAGTCTTTGTATTAAATTTGTTTAAACCATCACCGTTAGTTCCTATCCATATTATATCATTTTCAAAAGTATCTTTAATAATGAAAAAGATATCATCCCCGCTAATACTATACTGATTCTTTGGATCGTGCTGGAAGTGTTGAAACCGTTTGTCGACCGGATTAAACCTGTTTAGTCCTCCACTTCTGGTCCCAATCCATAGTACTCCGGAATTATCCTCACATATCGATGAAACCCAATTTGCGCTTAAGCTGCCGGGATTTCTGAAATCATGACTGTAGTGCCTAAACTTATGTTTTTTCCGGTCCCACTTATCCAGTCCCCACAAATGCGTACCAATCCATATAATGCCCGACCTGTCTTCAAACAAAGAACGTACATCTTCCCCGTCTAAACTATTTCTATTATAATTATTATGTCTAAATCTCTGAAAGCTTTCTGTTCGCGGATCAAATTTTGCCAAACCTTCACCATATGTGCCAACCCATACTTGTTTGGATTGATCCACTATCAAAGAAGTAAAATTATTAGCCGGATTATATTCCTTAGTGGTGATAATCTGATAAAAATTTAATTGATTATTACTCGAATAAAAGTGCCCTAATCCGCGATAGGTTGATATCCATACTGAAGAATCACTTGCTGCAAAAAATGAATTTATTGATGCTGAATTGAATGCCCGGTGAATATTATGAAGGTCATATCTTGAAAATTTTTTAGCATTTATATCAAACTCCCATAACCCGGGCAGGGAGGCTCCAATCAGTAGGTTTCTGGTAACAGGATCTTCTGTAATAGCTTTAATTGAAATCGATTCAAATGCTTTTAAAGAAGAATCTTTCAGCGATTCTGAATCTTTAATATAATAGTGGAGGAATTCATTCGATTCAGGATCAAATAGGTTGAGTCCCATACTAGTTCCTATCCATAATCTTCCCTGCTTATCCTCGTAAATACTATTAACAGGATTAGCATCCAGGCTGTTGATATCTTTAGGATTATGAAGGTAGCGGGTGAAGGTCTCTGCAGCCCTGTTAAACAGGTTTAACCCGCCCTCGCTTTGCCAGGAAGCCCCTATCCATAGGTTTCCGGATCTATCTTCATACAACACACGAATTGCCCGACTGCTTATGCTAGTCGAATCATTGGGAATAGGCTGATAGACTTTCATTGTATACCCATCATATCTTACCAACCCGTTTCTCGTTCCCAGCCATAAATATCCGAGATGATCTTGCAGAATACACCATACACTATTACCTGGAATACCTTCTGCTATCGTGAGATGCTCGAATTTAATTTCATCATTTTGTGGAAATACGGGTGTATGAAAAACCAGGAACAAAAAGAGGATTGTGTACACGATATGAGCATAACGGGTCATATCAGTATATTTAATTATTAAAAGGGCTGCTTTGGGAAAGCATTCCGCGTGTATTTTCGGAGGGTAACAGTAATTAAGCTCTAAAACTCTTGCTCCCACAAAGTAGAGAATATTACTTATTTAGAATTTGCCCTAATTATTTGAAAAAAGCAACAAATTATATTCAGAAGACTGAGCCAAGCGCTTTAAGCAATCATTTATTCCATAAAAGGTAGACAGAATTCAGATGCTAAGTCATTTGAAATAAACCATTAGCTCTGCATAATTCTCTTTCCATAAACCTTTAGTTTTTGGGAACTGCCCCCATTTCCAGCTATCCCGTCTTAACAACCTTCTTACAAATTAAATTGAATAACTTCTATCCCCGAAAGATCTCCAAAAAGCATCCATAATGGGTTAGACGAATCCAAAAGAAAATTAATTGAAAGTAAAATGTGAATTTTATATATTTCGGTTATTAACGAAATGAGATTATGACAGCGGCCGTAAAAGATAAAACGAAAATATTTAAAGCTTTATCCGATATAAACCGGCT
>JARRKF010000037.1:0-9341 GCA_037388405.1 Ignavibacteriaceae bacterium
GAAAATTCTTATGTTACTGGATTTTTTAGAGGCTCCGCACTGTTTGATACTACACAGTTAGTTAGTGCTGGTGGTAAAGATATCTTTATCACTAAAATAAACACACCCGTTACTTCATTAGAAGAAAATTCTTTACCAACTGAAATACAATTGCATCAGAATTTCCCAAACCCGTTTAACCCGATTACAAAAATCAGTTGGCAGTCACCAGTAGGCAGTTGGCAAACGATAAAAATTTATGATGTACTTGGAAATGTAATTGCAACTCTTGTCGACGAATACAGACAAGCAGGAGAATATCAAGTCGAGTTCAACGGAGCTGCACTTCCGAGTGGAATTTATTTTTATCAGATTAAAGCAGGCGATTTCCGTGAAACAAAGAAGATGGTGCTACTAAAATAGCTGCCTGTCATTCTGATGGAACGAATTGACTTAAGAAACTATTAATTGATTTTATAGATTCTTCAATGTGCTCAGAATAACTACTCCTGTAAAACTTCCTTTTATCCGACTTGCATTTATAAATCAGATTCAATAATTTTAATCAGACTAAATTAGTCTTATTAAAATGCTAAAAATATCAAAAAAAGCAGAATATGCGTTAATGGCAGCCAAATTTATGGCTCTTAACAATAACACGGGATATTGCTCTGCAAAAGAAATTTCTGAGCGATACGAGATTCCATATCAATTGGTATCTAAAGTATTGCAGAAACTTGTGAAAGGTGAGATAGCCGTTTCGACAAAAGGAATGAATGGCGGATTCTCTTTAACAAAAAAACCTGATGATATTCCTTTGCTTGATATAATTAAAGCGGTCGAAAAAGATTATAAGATCGTCGATTGTTTGCAGCCAAACGGAAGCTCCGCTGATTGTTCTAATTTTAATTGTTGCAAGATAAAAGATCCGTTAGCGGAAATACAAAGAAAAATTGATAATATATTCATTGAAACTTCTCTTGCACAAATTTTATAAAGAATAAGAAAGATTAGTTAACTTTGATATCATTAAAAATTAAATTGTTAAAAATCAGAGGGTAAAATGACGGATAAATTTCAGTCTAATCTTCAATTATTAAAAAATAACGAAATGGAACTGCTTAATTATTTAAAAGCTAAGTTTCCTGTTTTTCATAATTCAAATTTTTTCTTCAGAGATTTTCAATATGGTATTAGAAGTTTCCTCGAGAAAAAAGAAATTAAATGCAGCTACCAACTCGCTGAAAAGCTGGCAGTTGAAATGGCAAGACATTTAGAAGATGAGAATATTTTTATAAAAGTAAATAATCAGGGATGGAAAGTTAATTATCCCGAATTTGCAACTACCGAACCCGGTGATCCGTTTTAATTAAAACTAACTGAGGTTAAATATGTCTGAGACAAATGTAAAAAGTGAAATATCTGTAACTGACAAAGCGAAAAAAGAAATTTTGCGTATTATGAGAGAGAATAACGTTCCCGAAACTTTCGGATTGAGAGTAGGTGTTAAGGGCGGAGGTTGTTCCGGACTTACTTATACTCTTAATTTTGAAGGAAGCGAACGGGACGGAGATACGATTATAGAGTCAGAAAATGTGCGGTTGATTATTGATGGCAAAAGTTTATTTTATTTAATGGGCACTGAATTAGATTTTTCTGACGGTTTGAATGGCAAAGGCTTTATGTTTAACAATCCAAATGCCACTAAGACTTGTGGGTGTGGTGATTCATTTAAAGTTTAATTCAGTAAAAATCTAAAGGAAATTTATGAACAGAAGGAATTTCATTTATTCCGTTGCTGCTATAGGTGCAGTTTCTGCTTTTGAACCTTTAGCAAAAAGTTTAAATAATATTTCGAACATTAAAAAAAGGAGTAAATTAATTATGGGAAAATTTGAATTGCCGAAATTACCTTATGCTTACGATGCATTAGAACCATATATTGATAAAATGACAATGGAAATACATCACGACAAACATCATGGCGGTTATGTAAGTAAATTGAATAGCGCTGTTGAGGGTACTGATATGGCAAATAAATCGCTGGAAGATTTATTAAAGAATGTTTCAAAGCATCCTGTTGCAGTTAGAAATAATGGCGGCGGACACTGGAATCATTCACTCTTCTGGGAAATTATGAAACAAAAAGGCGGTGGAGAACCTTCCGGAGCTTTAGCAGATGCAATTAAATCTGCTTTTGGTTCTTTTAGTGATTTTAAGACAAAGTTTAGTGACGCTGCTGCAACCAGATTCGGATCTGGTTGGGCATGGTTGGTTGTACAGAACGGTAAGCTTGCAGAAAAATTTCAGCTCCGCCAAATAATTTGAATTAATTTCTATTCTCAGGGAAGCAATATACTTTTGCTTCCCTTCTAAATTCAGGGCGAAAAAAATGCAAATACCAATATTCCCACTTGCACTTGTAATCTTTCCAAATTCAAAATATCCTCTTCACATTTTTGAAGAACGATATAAAAAACTAACCAATGATTGTTTGGCTAAGAAATCGGGTTTTGGGATTGTGTCAAGAATCGGAGAAACAATTTCGGAGGTTGGTGTTTATGTTGAAATAGTTGATGTAATAAAAATTTATGAAACGGGTGAAATGGATATTATAGTCAAAGGCAAATGGAGATTTAAAAGGCTGGACCTTGAAATGCACACCGATGGATATTATTTAAGCGAAGTGGAGAAAGTTTTAGATAAAGAGACTGATATTGATTTTAATCTGTTTGCAGAACTAAAAAGACACGTAACAGATACATTGAGGCTTGTTAATTATGATATCAATCAAACTTTCTGGGATAACCTTGATAAAACTAATCAGAAGTCTTTTAAGATAGCTGAAAAATCAGGACTATCAATTCTTCAACAGCAGGAACTCTTAACGATTCAAAGTGAAAATAAAAGACTTAACTACCTAATCAATCACTTTGAAAAACTCGAAGAGAAACTTGAGGAGAATAAAATTATTAAAGGAATAATTCTTGGTGATGGATATCTGAACTAATACCCATCTTTTTCAACCTTCCAATAAAAACCTAATGACTGTACTTTTTAACAGCATTTATCCGGTTTAATGCGCGTTCGAGTGCGGCTTTTGCTCTTGCTTCATCAACATCGGCTTCATTTTTTCTTTTAAGCCTCTCCTCTGCCCTTTCCATTGCTTCTTTCGCTCTGTCAGCATTTATTTCATCAACCTTTTCAATCGAATCAGCCAAAACAAGCACTTTATTATC
The DNA here is from genome assembly GCA_037388405.1 of Ignavibacteriaceae bacterium. Taxonomy (GTDB): domain Bacteria; phylum Bacteroidota; class Ignavibacteria; order Ignavibacteriales; family Ignavibacteriaceae; genus IGN2. Next base: position 3,219 of record JARRKF010000037.1, read on the forward strand.
ATTCACTTCTACAGTTCCACCTGAAGTAGTGTAATATGAGTCATTAGAATTCTTTTTGATTTTGATTAAACCAATTTCAAAAGAGCTGATTAAAGGAGCATGATTTTTAAGGATTTGAAAACTTCCAATTGTACCGGGAATAGTTACAGATTCTATTTGATCTTTAAAGACCGGTTTTTCAGGAGTAATTATTTCAAGATTTAGTTCAGCCATAGTTATTTCATCTTTTTCGCTTTTTCTACAGCTTCTTCGATTGTTCCTACATACAGAAAAGCTCCTTCAGGGAGATCATCATATTTGCCATCAATAATACCCTTGAAGCCACGTATTGTATCTTCTAGCTTAACATATTTTCCGGCTGTGCCTGTAAACGCTTCAGCCACATGGAAAGGCTGGCTTAAAAATCTTTGAATCCTTCTTGCACGTCTAACAATGGTTTTATCTTCATCAGAAAGTTCATCCATACCTAGAATATTTATGATGTCCTGAAGATCTTTGTAATGTTGAAGAATTTCTTTGCAATTTTTTGCTACATCATAATGTTCCTGACCAATAATTCCTGGCTCAAGAATTCTTGAAGTTGAGTCGAGCGGATCAACAGCAGGATAGATACCTAACTCAGAAATTTGTCTACTTAGAACTGTCGTAGCATCAAGGTGTGAAAACACAGCAGCCGGAGCCGGATCGGTTAAGTCATCTGCAGGAACATAAATAGCCTGCACTGAAGTAATAGAACCTTTATCAGTAGATGTAATTCTTTCTTGAAGTGCTGCCATTTCTGTTGCAAGATTAGGCTGGTATCCAACTGCAGAAGGCATTCTTCCTAAAAGTGCACTAACCTCAGAACCAGCTTGGGTAAAACGGAATATATTATCAATAAAGAGAAGAATGTCTCTTCCTTCTTCATCACGGAAATATTCTGCAACAGTTAAACCAGTCAATCCAACTCTAAGTCTTGCACCGGGTGGTTCGTTCATTTGCCCAAAAACAAGAGCTGTTTTCTCTAATACACCTGATTCTTTCATTTCTAACCATAAATCATTTCCTTCACGCGTTCTTTCACCAACTCCTGAGAAGACAGAATAGCCACCATGCTGTGAAGCGATGTTGTGAATCAATTCCTGTATAATTACAGTTTTGCCAACACCAGCACCACCAAACAAACCGGTTTTACCACCTTTTGTGTATGGTTCAATTAAATCAATAACTTTAATACCGGTTTCAAACATTTCAGTGTTTGTGGAAAGATTTCTGAAAAGAGGCGCGGGTCTGTGGATTGGATATTTCTTTTCGGTTTTAATTTCGCCTAAACCATCAATCGGTTTACCTATAACATTTATAAGACGACCTAAAGTTTCTGGTCCCACAGGGATAGTAACTGGTTCCTTAGTGTCAATCGCTTCCATTCCTCTAACTAATCCATCTGTAGAATCCATTGCAACAGCTCTAACTCTGTCCTCACCTAAGTGCTGTTGTACCTCGGTAATCAATTCATCCTTCACGCCTTCAGTTGTAACTCTGGGAATTTTTATTGCACTATAAATTTCTGGAAGGTGTCCTTCTTCAAATTCAATATCTACTACAGGTCCAATTACCTGAATAATCTTACCTTTTACTTCAGCCATTGTTTATCCTTAAAAGAATGAGAAAATATGAATAGTAAAATTATGCTTTTGAAGCTTTTTTTACAAGCAATTCTGCCCAAAATGAGTTAATTACTTCAATAACATAAGTTTTTTTGTAGCTATAAAATCATCAGTAAATAAAGTATAGAGATATATTCCAGCAGCTAGATTTTCAGCATCAAAGTCTACCTCGTTCATACCAGCAAACGCCTCCCCTTCAAAGAGTATCTTAACTTCTCTTCCCAGTAAATCATAAACCACAAGTTTTGTATAAGATGAGTGAGGCAGCTCAAACCTTATTTTTGTTGTTGGATTAAATGGATTCGGATAGTTCTGATAAAGATTGAAAGTCGTTATTGTATAATTTATATCATTAACTTCTGATACAGGACCAAAATCAAAATCAGCAAAGACCGGCAAATGATCTGAACTCTGGAATAGCGCATTGGCAATTTCCTGAGTAATTATATTAAATGGAGGTTCATTTATTGATTTATTGAAATGTTGCCCATCATTACCGAATGGTGTATAGGAACCACTTATGAATTCAATTCCGCCTGTATCACTTACAGCCTGAGAAATTAAAATCATATCAAAACGATCATCCAAACCACCATTACTTCCGCCATTCGGACAACTGGTTAGGTTACATGTAGATTGTGTATGATAGCTGGAATAAACTGAATTGTTATGCCAGTTACCTGCGATAAGCGGATCAACAAAATAGCCAGAACTACTTTGATCAATCAATTTCTGATAAGCAGGTTCACCACTGTAATAGATATTGAAATCGCCGACAACAATATAATTTTGACCGTATGGTAGAGCGTCGGTAGCATTCCTTAAGGTTGTTACTTCATTTAATCTTTGCTGTTCATTTGATGATCCATCTGAGGCTTTGAGATGAACGGAATAAATAATTAATGTATCGAGAGTCAAATTATTGTACAGAGTAAATTGTGAGATGTTTCTCAATGAAGTTGAAATTGCTACATTGCTAATAAATGTAAATGAAGAGTATTTATAAAAAATTGCGTTATCGGTATCGGGACCATTTATAAAAGTTCCGGCAGCAAAAGAGGTTCCCAATACATCACTTGTAAATATATTTACTCCCGTTTGAGAAGTAATTTCCTGCACAACTACAATATCCGGATTAATTTCATCAATCACTTTTTTGTAGTATTGATCACGTATGTTATAATTATCCGGATAGTTAAGAAGATTGTAAGTCAATATTCTTACAATCTCGTTCTCTTGAGGGAAACTAGTTTGAATTAGTAAAAAACCTATAAGTAAAAAGTATTTTATTTTCATTGTATATCCGTCGATAAAATAAATCTTAAAATTCTGTTATTGCCTGTATCAGCAACGTATAAGGTCTTATCGAAAAACGCAACTGAATAAGGATTGTTAAATTTAAAACCTTCTTCACCACCAAAACCAATCAGCAGATCACCAAATGAATTAAATTTATAAACGCTGTCTTTTGCAGCATCAGCTACATAAATATTACCTGCATTATCTATTGCAGCTCCTTCAGGTCGTGAAAATGTTCCGGGTATCATTATGTCTGCAGTGTATGGCGGAATAGCAATATGGTAACCGGTAAAATCAGGCGTTACAATGTATTCTAAAGGCTGAACTCTAAAGCTGTTTTCACCAATCAATGTAGTTATCATATTATAATTTCTAGAATTATAAGAAGTAATTGAACTGAGCTGGTTAGCTGATAAAATGCCTGTTCCCTGAGGATCGAATAATGGTACCCGACCAATTAACGTATCTCTTGTATTTCCACTGCTAAGCTTTTTCTGAATAAATATCAGAATAGAATTATCTGGATCAATAAGGTTAGAATTATTTGGTCCTGTCCTTGTAATTAAATATCTATTATCATAAAAAACAGCTATACCAGTATACTGCCTTAATGGTTGTGTAAAATCACTTGGTCTCGGTAAAATTCTTTTTTCAGGAGCAAGTTCAATATTATGATTTACTGATACCAAATCATATTTATAAACTGCACTATAGGACGTTCCCAAGGTATCAAACCTAGCACAAACAAATAAATTCAGCTTATAATCCTGAGCTATTGCAACAGGTTTTTGCACTGATCGTACTCCAAGAATTTGTCCATCTAAATTCATCAAAACAATTCTGTTATTATCGGTATCGGCGACATAGATAAATGGTTCCCTCCCAACCATTACATATTGTGGATTATTGAATCCTTCCCAAACAGGATTAACCTGAATAAAAAGTGTATCACCACCTATATTAACATTACCATCACCAGTTTCTATTCCAGTAAGATCAAACTTCTCGCCACAACTTGAGATTAAAGCCATAACTATTGAAATTATAATAAGTTCTATTTTTCTTCTAACTTTCATTATATCCCAAGAATAATTGAAAATCTGTGTGCCGAACCTAATCGTTGGAAGTTTGCAAAAGCGTAATCGAAGGTGAATTCGGCTATACTAATTGGGAGATTAATTCCTAGCCCAAAGGAGTAATTCTGTTCATCAACATTAAATTTATACCCACCACGTAAGAACAACATCTTGTTCCAGGCGTACTCTGCTCCCAAAACAACATTTTCGCTGTTATCATTCGGATGATTCAACTGAATTGATGTGGTAACTCTGTGCTCTTCATTTTCATATGGTTCAAAAGCAAATCCAATTCTGAAAATAGTTGGAGGAGCAAACGACTGCCATTCAGAATTCCTCCTGTTACCTATCAAAACTACATCGCCATCAGGAGCTAATTCAGCACCAAAATTAGAGACTGTTACAGCGAAACGAGTAGAACCTAATCCGGTACGATAAAAAGTACCTAGATCTATCATTACTCCTCTCATTTTCAATTTATCAAGAGTTTCTTCAATATACTTAACAGTTCCACCAAAACTAAATTGTTCAGTCATTTTTCTTGCATAAGTCAGAGAAAGCGCAATGTCACTATAACCAAAATATTCTCCCGTCCCAAACGGAGAATATTCTGTTGTAACTTGCATATCATCCATTGTTAAAGCTGTTAACGCAACTCCGAATGAATTCTCCGTATCTAAATGGTAAACTGCACCAATAAAATCATGATTTATATCTACTACCCATATATTATGCGAAAAGATAACCTGATTTTTATCAAATTGAGCTAAGCCTGCAGGATTCCAATACAGAGCGGATGCATCGTTAGCAATTGCTACAAAAGACTCACCAAGTGCGGCAGCTCTTCCACCAACCCCAATTTTAAGAAACTGTGCAGTTGAAATTCCAGCTCTTTGACCTCCAAGAACAGGAAAAAGCTGTGCATTAGCATTTCCAAAAAATAAGAGCAACAGAAGAATGTAAATTATTTTTTTCATCTAGAAATTAAATGTAACTCCAAACTTTATATTTCTTCTTGTAAGGTATCTTGCCGGGTTAAACGGATAAGGTGAAATCGGTGCCTGAAGATCGGGAAATCTTGGATCGTTCCAACTGCTTGGAACATCATCCCCGTACTCATATGCTCTGCCGGTTACTGGATTAATTATTGTTGAATTTTTAGTATCTAAAAGATTATTTATTTCAATAAAAAATGAGAATCTTAAATCGCTTAAATCAAAATATTTTTCAAAATTTAAATCAATGTAAAACCAGTTGTCTGATATATTTCTGTATCTCTCACCACCGACTACATAATCATACTCTTTTCTTCCATCAGCATCAATAGCTCCAGTAAAAACAACCGGTGTATATCTTTTGCCTGACTGAAAGAAAGCTCTTAAGTAAATATTCCAGTTATCTATTATATTCTCTCCAAAATCGAAACTGCCGGGAGGAACATAAAAATTAACTGAAGCTGAAGCTGTTACAGGTCTATCCCAGGACATGTATTCTTCACGAATAGATTCTTGAAGGTCACCCCTTTCAAGTCCTCTTGAGCGCGCATAATCAGTATTAACATAAGTGATAAAACTTTGACCTAATAAACGTGAAGAAGTGATTATTGCACTTCTCGTACTTACATAATCATAGATATCCTTATAATAAGCTGTTACTGTAAGAACATCATCAGGTGTAAACTGTGTTTTCAAACCAAGTTCGTATGCAACTGTTGTTTCAGGATCGAGATCCGGATTACCAAATTTCTGGAAGGAAGATTGTGCACTTGCAGGATTTAATTTTGCATATACAAATTGAGGCTTTGGCCATTTACTAAAATGACCGTAGGAGAAGAACAAAGTTTGAAAATCGGAAATCGGATGAGATATTCCAAGTCTTGGACTAAGTCTTGCTTTAAATCTTCTATCATTAAACCAACCAAAAGTATCCTGATAATATCTATCTCTTATTTCTTGAGGAATTGTTATTACATTTGTGTCCTTGACTGCATCATCAACATATTTTCCCGGAAACCAATAATCAACTCTTAATCCAAAATTTAAAATCATTCCACCAAAATTGATATTATCCTGAGCATATAATGAACCCAAGGCAGGATGAAC
>JARRKF010000038.1:0-6606 GCA_037388405.1 Ignavibacteriaceae bacterium
CTAAAAGATCAGTTAGGGTTAAGCATCAAAGAAATCGATACTCTTACCGGACCGCTGACAGGAAAACCTAAATCGGCAACATTCAGAACTGCTGATGTTGTTGGAGTTGATACACTCGTTAAAGTTGCAAACAATGTTTATAAGGATTGTCCTAACGATGAAGCGCGAGATCTGTTTGCAATTCCAGATTACGTTAATAAACTAGTAGAAAAAAACTGGCTTGGTGATAAAACAAAGCAAGGATTTTATAAAAAGTCAAAAGATGAAGAAGGTGAAACAGTAATATTAGAATTAGATCCTGTCACTTTTGAATATAAGCCATCTCCCAAATCAAAACTTGCCTCTGTAACCATTGCAAAACCGATCGATGATTTAAAAGAAAGATTAATAGCACTGCACGCTGGGAAAGACAACGCAGCAGAATTTTTACGCTTGTTAAACTTTTATGTATTTCAATATGCTTCAAACAGAATCCCGGAAATTTCAGATGAGCTATATAAGATTGATGATGCAATGCGTGCTGGTTTTGGCTGGGAACTTGGACCATTTGAAATTTGGGATGCACTCGGCATCAAAAAAACAGTTGAGCAAATGATTGAAGCAAAATTGAATCCTGCAGATTGGATTGTTAAAATGTTGGAAGGCGGATTCACTTCATTTTATAAATCAGAAAATGGTAAGAAAAAATATTATGATATTCCCTCTAAATCTTACAAAGAAATTCCTGGTAAAGGTGACTTTATAATTCTTGAGAACTACAGAGAGAACACACCGGTTTGGCAGAATTCAGGTGCAACGCTACACGATATTGGTGATGGAATAGTCAATCTTGAATTTCATACAAAAATGAATTCGATTGGTTCTGAAATTTTGGAGGCAGTTAATAAATCAATTGAGATTGCTGAGAAAGATTTTAAGGCAATGGTAATAGGAAATAATGGTCAGCATTTCTCAGCAGGTGCAAATTTAGCAATGATGTTAATGCTTGCAACTGAGCAGGAATTTGAAGAAATAGATATAGCTGTTCGTCAATTTCAAAATACAACGATGCATGTTCGTTATTCAAACATTCCAGTTGTTGTTGCTCCGCATTCACTGGTGCTTGGTGGCGGCTGCGAGATTTGTTTGCATTCTGATAAGGTTAATGCATCCGCAGAAACGTATATCGGTTTAGTTGAAGTTGGAGTTGGAATTATTCCTGCGGGCGGTGGAACAAAGGAAATGACCTTGCGTGCATCTGATTCTTATGTAGAAGGAGGAATTGAACTACCAGAACTTCAAAAAAGATTTATGAACATAGCAACGGCAAAGGTAGCAACCTCTGCAGAAGAAGCATTTGATATGGGAATATTCAGAAGAGGTCTCGATTCATATTCTATTAATCCAAATCGTGTTATTGCTGATGCAAAAAAATATGCAATTCTAATGGCAGATAGAGGTTATACAAAACCTATTCAAAGATCTGACATTAAAGTTCTGGGACGAACCGTACTTTCAACTCTACTATTAGGTATTCATTCATTCAGATTAGGAAATTATATCACTGATCACGATAAAAAAATTGTTGAAAAGCTAGCATACATTATGTGCGGAGGTGATCTATCTGAAGGAACTCTAGTTTCAGAGCAATATCTGCTCGATTTGGAACGCGAAGCATTTTTAAGCCTAATTGCCGAAAAGAAAACTATGGAAAGAATTCAAAGCATATTAACAACAGGTAAACCTTTAAGAAATTAATAAACAAAGAATTTTAAAATAAAATTAGAAGAAATATTATGAGAGAAGCATATATAGTCAGCGGATTTCGTTCTGCGGTTGGTAAGGCTAAAAAAGGTGGATTTCGTTTTTACCGACCGGACGATTTAGGTGCGGAAGTAATTAAACATTTGATGAAATCAGTTCCAAAACTTGATCCCAATAGGATAGATGATGTTATCGTTGGAAATTCATTTCCTGAAGCAGAACAAGGATTGCAAGTTGGCAGAATGATTTCATTATTATCCCTTCCGATTGAAACACCCGGATCAACTGTAAATAGATTTTGTGCATCAGGAATAGAAACGATTGCAACCGCAGTTGCTCGGATTCAATCCGGAATGATGGATTGCATAATTGCAGGTGGAATTGAATCGATGTCTTTAGTACCGATGACTGGATGGAAGCTTGCACCAAATTATTCAATCGCAAAAAATCATCCGAACTATTATTTGGGAATGGGTCTTACAGCGGAAGAGTTGGCAAAGGATTTTAAAATTTCAAGAGAAGACCAGGATTTATTTTCCTACAACTCACATATGAAAGCAGTCAATGCAATCAACAAAGGTTATTTCAAAGATCAAATTGTACCTATTGAAGTTGAGCAAGTTTATGTTGAAGATAACAAACGAAAAACAAAAAAGTATGTTGTTGATACAGATGAAGGGCCAAGAGCAGATACAACTTTGGAAGCATTAGCAAAATTAAAACCTGTCTTTGCGGATAAAGGAACAGTTACCGCCGGTAATTCTTCTCAAACTTCTGATGGAGCAGCATTTGTTCTTGTTATGTCTGAAGAAATGGTTAAGGAATTAAAATTAGAACCTATCGCAAGATTAATTACGTATACAGTTGCAGGAGTCGATCCGAGAATAATGGGCGTGGGACCGGTTGCTGCTGTTCCTAAGGCGTTAAAGAAAGCAGGATTAAAATTGAATGATATTGAGTTGATAGAATTAAATGAAGCATTTGCTGTTCAATCATTAACTGTTATTCGCCAACTAAATTTTAATGAAGAAATTGTAAATGTAAACGGCGGAGCTGTTGCGTTGGGTCATCCGCTTGGCTGCACTGGTGCAAAACTTACTGTACAAATTCTTAATGAAATGAAAAGAAGAAAAAATAAATATGGAATGGTAACAGCGTGTGTTGGTGGAGGACAAGGGATTGCTGGAATTTTTGAGTTATTAAATTGAGAAAACAAAATTAAAATTTATTAAAGGAAATAATTATGTCAGACGTAGAAATAAAAAAAGTCTTGCTTGGCGGAGAGTTCTTGATTAAAGACAGCGATCCGCAAAGTGTCTTCATTCCGGAAGAAATTAATGAAGAGCAAAAAATGATGGTTGAAACTGCCGGTGATTTTGTGAAAAATGAAATCTGGCCAAAGCTCGATGCAATCGATCATCAGGAAGCCGGACTAACAGTTTCTCTGTTAGATAAAGCCGGTGAACTTGGTTTACTTGGAACATCAATTCCCGAAGAGTACGGTGGACTTGGCGGTGATTTTAATACAAACACTTTTCTTGCAATGGCAATGGGAACTAGCTATTCATTCGGAGTATCATTTGCTGCTCACACAGGTATTGGTTCACTCCCAATTCTTTATTACGGTAATGATGAGCAGAAGAAAAAATATCTTCCAAAACTTGCATCGGGAGAATTGAAATCCGCTTACTGCTTAACTGAACCTACTTCGGGATCGGATGCTCTTTCAGCAAAAACAACTGCTAAACTTTCGGATGACGGCAAATATTATATTTTAAATGGTCAGAAGATGTGGATTACCAACGGAGGTTTTGCAGATATACTGATAACATTTGCAAAAGTAGATGGTGATAAATTTACCAGTTTTATTATTGATACAAAATCGCCTGGATTTACAAAAGGACAGGAAGAAAATAAAATCGGAATTAAAGGATCATCAACCCGTGCTTTGTTCCTGGATAATGTAAAAGTTCCTGTAGAAAATGTCCTCGGTGAAATTGGAAAAGGACATTACATCGCATTTAACATTCTTAATATCGGACGCTTTAAATTATGTGCGATGACTACGGGTGGAGCAAAAAGGTTTTCTTCTTTATCTGTGCAGTATGCAAATGAAAGAAAACAATTTGGCAGACCAATTTCCAGTTTTGGCGCTATCAAATATAAATTAGCTGAACAGGCAATCAGAATATTTGTTGCTGAATCTGCCACAATGAGAACTAGCGGTTTACTGAACGATAAAGAAGAAGAATTATTGGCAAGCGGAAAAAGTTATAGTGAAGCTATGATTGCAGCCGCCGAAGAGTATGCAATTGAAGCTGCAATGCTGAAAGTTTTTGGATCTGAAATTTTAGATTATGTTGTTGATGAAGCCGTTCAGGTTTATGGTGGCTACGGCTACTCAGAAGAATATCCTGCTGCTCGCGCTTATCGCGATTCAAGAATAAACAGAATCTTTGAAGGCACTAATGAAATTAATCGTTTGCTAACTGTTGATATGATTGTTAAAAGATCGATGAAAGGAAGATTGAATTTATTAGGACCAGCAACCGCAATTCAGAAAGAACTTATGAGCATTCCTGAGTTTGGTGAAGAGCCAACCGGAGTTTTAGCTAAAGAATTGAAGGCAATTCAAAATGCTAAAAAAGCAATTTTGATGACTGCAGGAATGGCTGTTCAAAAGTTTATGCAGAAGTTAGCTGATGAGCAAGAGATAATAATGAATTTAACTGATATGCTCATCGAAGTCTATACATCGGAATCAGCTATTCTAAGAACTCAAAAATTAGCAACAATTAAAAGCGAAGCTGAAGCTCAACCGTATATTGATATGACTCAGGTATATGTAAGCGATTCACTGGAAAGAATTAATCTTTACGGAAAACATGCAATCGCTGCCTTTGCAGAAGGCGATGAGTTAAAGCTTCTCACACTTGGTTTGAAGAGATTTACTAAATCGGATTTGGTAAACACAACCAAGTTGAGAAGGAATATTGCAGATAAATTAATTGAAGCTAACGCTTATTGTTTTTGATGAAAAATATCTGAATCAATAATTTAAAAGGCTGTTTTAAAAGTATAAAGACTGTCATTGCAAGGGAGGAACGACCGAAGCAATCTTTTGATTTAAAATAGAAATTAAAGATCACTTCGCTTCACTCGTGATGACAATATTATTTTTGAGACGACCTTTATTATTTTTAAATCGATATTTAATAATAAACTTTAGAGATAGAAAATGGCAGACAATAACTTTAATGCACCAATGTTAAAGGAAGATGCACTTAAAGATAAAGTGATTTTAATTACCGGTGGAGGCACAGGACTTGGAAAAGCAATGGGAAAATATTTTTCCGAACTTGGTGCAAAACTCATAATTACCAGTCGTAAAATTGATGTTTTGAATAAAACCGCAGGAGAAATTTCATCACAAACAAAGAACGAGGTTTTTCCTTTTGCTTGCGATGTTTCTGATTTCAAACAAGTTGAAGAATTATTAAAAGCTTCAAGCGAAAAATTTGGAAAGGTAGATGGATTAGTTAATAATGCGGCCGGAAATTTTATAAGTCCTACCGAACGCTTATCAAATAAAGCATTTGATATAATTATTAATATCGTACTAAAAGGAACTTACAACTGTACGCTTGCATTTGGTAAACACTGGATCGAAAATAAGCAAAAAGCGAATGTGTTAAATATTGTAACTACTTATGCCTGGACAGGCTCAGCGTTTGTTGTGCCGTCTGCTGCAGCCAAGGCAGGTGTGTTAGCGCTAACCCGTTCACTCGCTGTTGAGTGGGCAAAATATGGCATTCGTTTTAACGCAATCGCGCCGGGATTGTTTCCTACAAAAGGTGCCTGGGAAAGATTGATGCCGGGTGATCTTCAAAATAAATTTGATCTAAAGAAGAAAGTCCCGTTACAACGTGTCGGTGATCATCAGGAACTTGCTAATTTAGCAGCCTATTTGGTCTCAGATTTTTCTTCCTTTATAAATGGTGAAGTAATTACAATTGATGGCGGTGAATGGTTGAATGGTGCCGGACAATTCAATCTTCTTAAGGCAATCCCAAATGAACAATGGGATATGATTGAAAAAATGGTTCGTAGTGTTAAAGGGAGTTGAGAATTAATCGTCACACTGAGCTTGTCGAAAGGTGACGGTTCCTAAAATAATTACAGTATAAATATTTTCAGGTATTTAAAACCAAATGAAACCAACAAAAAATAAAAACGATTTTAAACATTATTACGATGTAACTGTAACCTTTGATCAGGTTGATATGCTGCACATTGTAAATAATGCTGTTTATTTTAATTTCTTTGAACAGGCAAGAATCAAGTACGCAAAGGACATGGGCTTTCTACCGGGAAAAGGAATTTCAATTAATGGTACTACTTTTTATATGGTAAGAAATGAAATAAATTATCTTAAAGCTGCATTGTTTGAAGATAAACTAAGAATTTATACGAGAATATCATATATAAAACATTCAAGTTTTGGATTTGAACATATAATTGAAAATATTGATAACGGAATAATTATAGCTGAAGGATCTGGTGTGCTTGTTCACGTTGATCCGACTATAAAGAAATCGGTTCCGCTGCCAAAAGAATTTTTTGAAAAGGTTAAAAAATTTGAACCTTCAGTAAAAATTTTATGATATAACTGTCAGTGCGAATCTCAATTTATTGGATCGAAGCAACCTGATATAAGTAAGCAGATTGCTTCACTCTTCTCGCAATGACTTAAAAATAAACAGGAGGCAAAATGAGAAGAATAGTTTTTGATATTGAAACCTGCGCTTATCCTTTTGAATCTCTCGCCGAAAGCCAGAGAGAATATTTGCTTCGTTATGCTGA
>JARRKF010000039.1:0-6593 GCA_037388405.1 Ignavibacteriaceae bacterium
ACTGCTTCTTCTTTCACGCAAATCCTACCATTCTTTTTAGCAATTCCTTCAATTGAATTCGGGCTAAGTAATCGAAAAGAAACAGTATCTGCAAAAGATGTTCCTTTTACAATGTTATCTTTACCATCAAAAGTTCCCGAAAGTGAAATGATAAGTACCTCTTCTTTATCATTAATTAATTCTTCACGCATCGTGACATTTAAACCATCAGTCTTAATAGTAAGAATCTGACTTTTAGTAACAGGTGGAATGTCTGATTTTGCCAAATTCAGTTTCCAAACACCATTAAAATCCAGAGTAGGCATTATTAGTTTATTTTATTCTAACTGGTTATTACTTGTCCCGTAATTACCTGCTTAACTTAACAGATGTGCACTTAAAGTTCAATTAACAAACGGCAAGCTTTATACGAAAGAAAAATAGAGTTTGTCGTGTCTTTAGTGTCAAATGTTCATAAATGTTGAATTGGGGAACTAGCAAAACCGTTACTTTTTCTAAGTCGTCTGTATTCAAGCCAGGTTAGAATAATTACGAACACATCCAATACCGAAAGCACGAGAAGCGCAGGTGAAGAAGTATGTGAATAGCGATATAACTGGTATATCAGAAAAAGTAAAAACGCAATTATTGCAACAGGATAAGCCCAGCGTTTTCTGAGAAGAAGTGCTGCTACAAGTCCGGCTTTAACCAATCCATGCCAGAGAAGATATATTGCGGCAAAATTTTTTGTTCCGGGTGAAAGATGCCAGGTACTGTTAAGTAGATAGTTTGCTATGATATCCTTCGGATCTTCACTTAGTTCATGTTGTGTAAGTACTTTAAATAAAGAATGAATCTGTTGAGGGGTGATGAAAATTAATAAAAAGCCGCCAGCTATTTCTAGCAAGCCGTCTATGCCTTTGCTTATAACACCGATTTTGAAGAATGTCTGAATTATTTTTGATTTTAATTTTAACTTCACTGTCGCTTATCTATTCTGCATAATTATTAATTCAATAATTAAAAATCAGACAATATTCAACAAATTATAAAATGATATGACATTAACGTCCAGTAACAAGCTTATTCAGTCCACTTCCTGAATTCTGCATATTCTCTTAAAATCGCAGAAACGGCAGACTTTTGCATCGCGGTCTTTTAGAGTTGTAAGATGAAATTTCCCCTTCGCTATTTCTTCTGTAAATTTATTCACAGTCTCGAGACATACTTTTATCATTTCCTCAGCAGATTCAATTTTTTCTTCGGTGTTTTCTTCTTTTCTTACTCTGGATTTTAGTCTAACATCCTTTTTACCAAAATCTTCTTCACTAAATTTTAGAGAAAATATCTGAGCCCCTGCAGGATTATATTCTTTACCATGCTCTTTGCTGATTAACTCTTTCGCAGCAAAAAGATAAAGCGGAAGCTGTAAGGAAATTCCTCTTAACAAATCTTCAGATGACGGTTTTGAGCCGCTGAGTTTGTAGTCGATTACTTTAAGAGTTTTTTCTTCTTCGTTAATATCAATCCTGTCAATCTTTCCTCTCAGTTTTATTTTACCAGCATCTACACTTTCTCTGAATTTTCTAGAAGATTTACTTTCGTTCTTTACTTTGCCAAAGCGCATCTCAAAAAATGAAGGAACGTAACCGCCGTCATTCCTTCTTTCATCTTCCAGAAATTTATAAAGAAGTGATTGTGTTCTTCGTCCATTAATTCCAATCAGTTTTTCTCTTTCGTAGAAAGAAAGCTCTGGATTAAGATTCAACTCATCAAATTTTTTCTCAGCAATTTTGAATAGAACATCTTCTGCTGTTTTAATTTCTTTGTCGCTGCAATTAAAAAGAATAATTCCCTTCTCTTTTATTTGAGAATAAAATTCATAAAGGATTGAGTGAATGAGACTGCCATATTCAAAAGCTTCAAGCTCTTCAACCGGTTCGGCGACAGTTTCCAGCTTAAGAATATTCTCGACAAAATATTTATAAGGACATTTTGCAAAATTCTCAAGCTGAGTTGCAGAAAACTCTCCTTCCGATATTTCTTTCAGCTTGTTTCTAAGTTCTACAGAAATATCTTTTGGCATATATCCGGTGTGCTCCGATTCACCAAAAGGATCTTCCAATCTTTTTGTATCAATTTCTATTGCACGGTTTATATCTTCGAGATCAATATTCAGTTCGGCAGGAAGCGCTAATTCTTTTCTTTGCTCAGGAGAAATTTTTCCGAGAAGCTCAAGCAGTTCTTCTTTTGAATAGACTGAATTCTTGAAGTTATCTCTGTCAATAATCTTAGTTTCAAACAACGAATTAAAATCCTGCAAAAAACTTGATTGAACAAGTCCACGTTTATCATCAAACTCAGGGAAAGAGAGATAAAGTTTTTTATTCCAGGTACACAATGCCTGGTAGAACAAATATCTCTGCTCAACCTGGTGCTGAATTTCTTCTCTCGCAAACGAACCGGAGAAGAAAATCTCAGGAGTAAATCTTGTCGGGAAATCTCCGTCATTCAATCCACCAATGAAAAGATAATCAAAGCTCAGTCCCCGGATTTCATTCAAAGTTGTTATTTGAACTCCATAACCGGGTTTTTCAGGTACATTGTATCTTGTGAACGAAGCGGTTGTTCTTAATTGTTTTAGATAAAAGTGCAGTGAAAACTTTTTCTCTTTTCCAAATTCCAGCTTCAGCAGATCAGTGATCTCTTCAAGAATTTGCAGGAAGGCATTGAAGGCCATTACATCGCTTTCTATAATTTCGTGAGTTGATTTCAGAAGATTTACAGGAAAATTTAGTCCGGAAATTAACGCCAAAATATTTTCACGAAATTCATCAGGAGTAAGTTTAGAATAAAATGAATTTAGCAACGAATTAATCTTTTTCAAATCATTAATTGCTGCTTTGTAATTTTCTATTCTTTCTGCTTTGTTATTCGTTTCAAATTCTTCAGTTGAAAGCTCTGAAATTGCTAATTGAATTCTGCTTATCCAGTTATCAAAACCGGAGATAACCTTAAGCTCAACGGAAGTCTTAAGAAGATTGGAGATATCAATTCCTATATCTTCTAGAAAACCGCTGCTGAACGCTCTGAAAATATTTTTGTAATAAAAATCGTTCTCAAGAATTTCCAGTAATGCGAGAAGAGTTTTTACTGGAGGTGAAGTGCTTAGCGAAAATCTGTCAGTTAGATTGAATGGAATTCCATAAACGTTAAATCGATCTCTTATTATCGGCGAATAATTTCCGATCAAATTAAATACGACACAAATTTTTTCTGGCTTTACTTTTTCATTAAGAATTAATTGCTTTATTTCCTTTGCAATCATTTCTATCTCCTCTTCCCTCTTCGATGCTTTTATCTGTGTAATCGAATCACGAAAAGTTTTTTCTTTTTTATCCGGAGTTTTTAAGGAAAGATTTTCTCTTACAATGTTTAAAAAATTTGATTGTGTCGAGGGAGACAAATCTTTTACTTCTTTAAATCCTTTATCAACAAAACGATTGTGACAGGAATTAAGATGTGAAAAAACTGTTGGGTTGTATTTATAGTAATCGAGCGTAACAAAAAGTTCTATTCCATTTATTTCTGCGGTGAAATTAATTATTTCAACTTCCGGTGCAGTAAATTCATCAAATCCATTTATTAAAACATATTTAGCTTCAGTAAAAAGAAAAGAAAACGCATCGTTAAAAACTTTCCTTTCTGTATTATTCAGAGATAAATATATATCACCGACTTCTTTCAGATTATTATTTGATAAAGATTCCTGGTAGCTTGCAAACACATTAGCAATATCAAGTGCTTTTAGTTTTTCACCGCCGTATAAATTTTCAGCTTCCTCTCTTAATCTTTCAGGGTTTATTCCATGTCGTTTATATTCTGAGATCACATTCTTTATTATTTCAAGTGTACCAAAAGGGATTTGCTCTTTATACTGAGAAAAGTAACGAAGTTTAGTTCGGTTAAAACTATGATTCAGCATAAGAATGGCTGCTTCTTCACTTATCGAATTAATGCTTCCTTCGATTTCTACAAGCATCTTTTCTGCAAAGGATCCGATGGTTTCAATTTTCAAACCTGACACAGCTTTGGTCGGACTCAATGAAATCAGTTCGCGTGTGAAATATCTTACTTTCCTTTTTGTAGGAACTATGAAAAGGACCTGATCAATTTTACCTTCGGAAAGCTTTTCATTTACAAAAAAGTCAAGATCTATTTGGGTAATATTTTGTTTGGTAAGAATCAAACTAAAACACCATTATCATGCCTAAAAAATCCTTTGAGTTACATAAACAGATTGTGTAATTTTAACCAGAAAACCATTCATTTATAAATGACACAAGAAATATAATTTTCGGAACATCTAAAATTATTATATTGACTCTGAAACAAGGATGCTTATTTTAGAACCATAAAATAAAAGATAATATGAGAAAGTTAATATTTTTAATATTGTTTTCAATGCCAACCACATTTCTTTTTGCACAGGAAATTGGTGAAGTCGCTCCTCCAAAACCGCCAATGGTTTTTCCTCCAAATGCATGGGGTTTTGAAGTGCTAATTGGTGAAAGCGGATTCGGCTTCGGTAGCTTTTACAGAAAACAGCTCGATACAAAGTTAGCACTCGTTGCTGACGTGACATTTTCTGAAGCAAAAGACGAAAGAGAAATTCAATACATTGATTACTACGGAAATACAATTACTTTCGGAAAAAAGAACCGTGTGTTTCTAATTCCATTTACATTGAGTGCTCAATATCGTCTTTTTGAAAATGACCTGACAGATAATCTTCGTCCTTATGTATTTATCGGAGTCGGTCCAACACTCGCAGTTACAACCCCTTACGATAAAGAATTCTTCAAAGCGTTTTCATATGCACAAACACGTTATGCTGCCGGTGGCTATATTGGGTTTGGTGCTAACTTCGGTCTGGATAAAAATAATTTATTCGGTTTGAACGTTACTTATTCTTATACTCGATTTATAGGTGATGGTGTTGAGATACTTTATGACAGATATAAAAAAGATCTCGCAAATTTCTATATCACTCTTAATTTTGGGTTTATGTATTAATTTGCTTTTAATATTTAAAAGAGAATTCTAATTCCTACTTCTTCCATTTAATAGTACAGCCAATCGTAAAAGTTTCAGGAACAGAAACTTCTTTTCCATCAAGAAGTTCATTAAGCGCATCTTTCAAATAATGATTCTTCACTTTGTTTGGTTCCTGCCAGTTATCATCAATTTTTCCGTGGAAGGCTAATTTTCTGTTTCCATCAAAAAGAAAAATTTCAGGTGTGTGAGTTGCGTCGTATGCTCTTGCAACTGACTGATCTTCATCCCTCAAATAAAGAAAATTAAATTTCTGTTCAATAGCTCGTTTTTTCATATTTTCAAAACTGTCTTCGGGGTAACCTTTATCTTCATTTGAATTTATTGCAATTACTTCTACCCCTTTGCTCTGGTAATTTTGCTGAATCTGCTTAATTCTATCCTCATAAGCCTGAACATAAGGGCAGTGGTTGCAGCTAAAAATTACTATCAGTGCTTTTTTATCTTTGAATGAATCGAGCGAATATTTTTTGCCATCAATACCTAAAAGATTAAAATCAGGTGCTGGTGAACCAATCTTTAATGTGTTTGTTGCCATTTGTAAAAACTCCTCAGTTCTTTTAGTAATTAAGTTATCTAATAATTAATTTAACTTGTAATGAAAAAATCTACTTTAATCTTAGCAATATTTTTAACAGGATTTATTATGGCTCAGGAAAAAGAACTTGCCTGGAACCTTTATTACTCATACGAAAACTATAAGGAACAAAGTCTTACAGACCGAAGATTTAAGCATTCTGATATTGTTCCGTTGATCGAACAATTGAAAAATAAAAATATTTTCAAGGTTGATAAAGTCGGTAAATCAGTAGAAGGAAGAGATATTTATCTGATTTCATGCGGAACAGGAAAGAAAAAAGTTTTTCTCTGGTCACAAATGCATGGTGATGAACCAACCGCGACTGCAGCTTTGTTTGATATATTTAATTTCTTCTCTAATGAAAATGATTTCACCGATTTCAAAAAATATCTTCTTTCAAACCTTAGCATTTATTTTATACCGATGGTTAATCCTGATGGTGCTGAAAAATTCCAGAGAAGAAATATTTTTGAAATTGATTTGAATAGGGATGTTCAAAGACAGCAGACTCCGGAAGCCCAAATTCTTAAAAATGTTTTTGATAGTTTAAAAGCAGATTTTGGTTTCAACCTTCACGACCAGGGAAGAAATTATTCTGCGGGTCATACTTCCAACCCCTCTTCAATTTCATTGCTCGCTCCATCGACTGATTATGCAAGAAGTATGACGAATGAAAGAGAAAATGCGATGAAGTTGATTGGCGATATGCAAAACATATTAAACGAATTTATTCCGGGTCACATTGCAAAATATACAGATGAATATGAACCGCGTGCTTTCGGTGATAATTTCACAAAATGGGGAACCAGCGTCGTGTTGATTGAAAGCGGCGGATGGCGAGGTGATCGTGAAAAACAATTTTTGAGAAAAATGAATTACATAGCAATGTTATCAGCATTCAACAGCATTGCAAGTGTAA
>JARRKF010000040.1:0-6573 GCA_037388405.1 Ignavibacteriaceae bacterium
AAAAAATTCAATTGAATTTAAAAACTGAAGGCAGGTGCGGCAATCCCATCATGATGTGATATTTCACCCTGAACCTGAATATTTGCTAGGCTTTAGAAGCATGACATTTTTTGGTGTAATCACACTTCGACAGGCTCAGTGTGACATTGTAAAATAAATTAATACTTTTATTATTGGATGACATCAATAATCAAATCTCCACCTGCAGTGATTTGCGGATAACATCAGCTTTACAGTGTACGTGAAGTTTGTTATAGATATGTTTTATGTGAGTACGAACAGTTTCAATTGTTATGTTCTGCTTATCAGCTATCATTTTGTAACTCAATCCGTCAACCAAATCCAGCACTATTTCTTTTTCTTTATCCGTAAGAGGTGAGGATTGCCTTTCTTCTTTATCATTCTGAAAAAATTCAATCACCCTTCTTGCAATCTGCGGAGACATTGGCGCACCACCTTCAGCAAGTTCTTCAACGAATTTTTTTATTTCAGTTAATGGGGTGGTCTTCAGTAGATATCCTGTTGCGCCGGCACAAAGGGATTGAAATATTTTTTGTGGATCGTTATGAACCGTAAGCATTAAAATATCTATTTCAGGAAATTTTTCTTTTATCAGCTTTATACCACTGATACCTGACATTCCGGGTAATCCTATATCCATCAAAATAACATTCGGAAGCTTTTCAGGAAAAAGAAATCGCATAAACTTTTCCACAGATTCTTCAGCAAGATTGCAACGGATATTTTCCTGCTCATTCAGGTAATTGCACATTGCTTCACGAATCTCGCTGTCATCTTCAACTATAGCTACGTTAATCATACCTAAATATCTGTTTTTCCTTTGTTTCATCCTATCCCATCTTGATGTGATTTTCTACATTGTCACCCTGAACTTGTTTCAGGGTCTTAAGTAAATGAGATTCCGGACAAGCCGGAATGACAAAGTGAGCAAACTTCAGAAAGTTAAATGTTCTTTGCAATCAATGACACACTCGTACCCTTATTAAGATTTTCAATTATTAGTTGTCCACCAATTCTCTTTGCACGCAGCTTCATATTTTCTATTCCGTGATGTCCCTGATGCATTTCACTTTCATCCATACCTTTACCATTATCTAAAATTTTCAATTTAAATTTTCCATCACCGTTTATTATCGAGATTTTTATTTCGTCAGCACCTGAATGTTTGGCAGCATTGTTCACCGATTCTTTAAAAATCAGATATATGTTTTGTCTTAATGTCTGCTCTATTTTCTGATCGAAATGCAAACCCTTTGTTTGAAAATCTATATGAATACTGCCAGCCGGAAAAACAGTTTCAAGGAAATCCCTCATCCTGTCTATCAGATCTCCAACAGTATCGTTGCGCGAATCAATTGACCATACAACGTCACTAAGAGTAGTGATTATTTCTCGGCTCATATTTCCAATTCTTTTTGATGCCGAAGATACTTTTTCCTTTTCTGTTGTGGTCTGAATTATTTCTGAATGAACTGCTATTCTTGTCAAAGCAGAACCAATGTCGTCGTGCAGATCGCTTGCAATCTGTATACGAAGGCGTTCCATTTCCAGGATTTTATTTATGCGATAATGATATATGCTATAACCAAGTGCAATTAGAGTAAGTATAACAATCGTTCTAAACCACCATGTTGCCCACCAAGGTGGAGTGATTATTATTGAAATAAAGGTTCCTTCTTTATTCCAGAGACCATGGTTATTTGAACCTCTAACTCGAAAGATATATTCTCCCGGATCAAGATTGGTGAAGCTTGCATTATGCTCATTTCCAGCATAAATCCAATCATCATCAAATCCTTGCATTTTATATTCATACTGATTTTTTTCCGGATTAGTATAATTCAAAGCAGTAAATTCAAATGAGAATGCATTTTGATTGTGTGATAAAGTAATAACCTTCTTTAACAAAATTGAAGTATCCAGCTTTACACTTTCGTTAAATATTTTAAAATCAGTAATGAAAATCGGAGGTATAAATGGATTATCCTTTATCTGCTCAGGAAAAAAACCAATACTTCCTGAGGATCCACTGAAAAATAATTGTCCGTCCTTACTTTTTGCTGTATTCTGTCTACAACCGCCAAAAGTTTCGAATGGCATTCCATCACCAATTCCATAACTTTTCCAACTTCTCGTTTTTACATCGTACATCCCAATTCCAATAGCGCAAGCAACCCAGATATTGCCCTGATTATCTTCCAGTACTTTTAATGTAAAATTATCAGGAAGTCCGTCATTTTTATAAAAATGTGTAAATGATTTCGTTTCAAGATCGAACCTGTTCAAACCAATTCCTGTGGCAATCCATAATGCATTTGTGTCAATGACCACAGGCCTTATTATATCACAAATCATATTATAACTCGGACTATTCTTATTTGAAGGATTATAAGCGTAGTGAATAACATTTTGAATTTTATCCTTAAGAATTTGAAAACTATAAATACCTTCATCTATTGTCCCAATCCAAATGGTTCCATCTTGCTCTTCAAAAAGACTAAATATTTTTTCATCTTCAATATTATTAGAATTAAAGTCTATATGTTTTGTTCTGTTATTCATGGGATTGAATAAAAGCAAACCTCTATCCATAGACGATAATAAAAGTGTACCGTTTTTTCTAAGCAGCATTAGAGTTATCAAATTAGTATTGAGTCCATTGGAATCTCCAGGAATTGAATAATAATGATGAAAAATTTCTTTCTTCGAATCAAACTGGTATAGCCCTTTACCCATAGTCGATATCCAAAAAAGACCATTATTAGTTTCACGAATTCCGGTTATCCATTCTGCGCCTAAAGCTTTAGGATCATTTAGTTTGGGCAAATAGTTTGTATAAAGACCTGTCTTAGGGTCATACTTATCCAAACCTGTATTATGATGACCAAACCATATATTATTCTCTTTATCAATATAGATTGTCTCGATACCCGAATTGCTCATGGTATTTTCGGCTTCCTGTTCTCTATGATACCAATAAAAAGGATTTTGCTGTCGATCATATTTGTAAAGATTTCTGCCAAACTGTGCAAACCAAATATTGCCGAAATGATCTTCATAGATTGCTTCAGTTGCATAGGCCCTATACCTGATTGCATTGCGGAAATCTGGTTTTGTATTATTTAAGAATTCGAAAACAGCAATTGAAAATAAACCTTCATTGAAAAAATTCATCCATAAGGTATTTCTACTGTCTATAAGTATTGGATAAACCCTGTCCGACACAAGGCTATGTGGATCATCCGGATTGTGACGGAAATTTATAAACTGCCTATCTTGGCGATTATACATATTTAATCCGCCACCGTCGCTAATTGTCTCAGCACCGGTACCAATCCAAATATTTCCTGATCTGTCTGCTGTAATCGAATTAACTGTATTATGACTAATACTTAAGGGATCATCAGGATCGTGAGTGAAATGTTTAGTTCTGTTTGTCTCTAAATCAAGCTTTAATAATCCATTTACTTTTGTTCCTATCCATAAGCAATTAGAATCATCCTTAAACAAATCCATAATCCAAATATTTTCATTCTCACCTTTTAGATTTATGCTTTGTGTTAAATCGAAATGTGTAAATATTAGCTTTTCAGTACTATCCATCTCCCCATAGAACAATCCCTTGTCAGCTGAACCGATCCATAAAGAACCGTTTTCATTTGCTATGATTTTGTTTACAGCAGTACTTAAAATGGCACCATCATTTTTTGAATATAAATTGTAATTGGTAAATCGTTCAGTAATCCGGTTGAAGTAATCTAATCCTCCACCGAATGAACCTACCCACAAATTTCCATATTTATCTTCAGCAATTGCACGAACCCAATTAGCAGATAGCGAAGTTGAATCGAAAGGAATAGTCTGATATTTCTTAAATGTAAAACCATCATAGCGAAGTAATCCTTCCTGTGAACCGATCCAAATGAAACCACTGGAATCTTGTAAAATGCAGGTTGGTATTTTAACTGTAAATTTGTCAAACTTGGGTGTAATGGTTTGTGATTGCAAAGTGAAGGAGATTACAAAGGAAAGTATAAATATATTTTTTAAATATCCGTTCACCGGATTGTTCCACCTTTTCTAGAATTACGTAAATGACGGCTTAGTTATTCCGTAAAAGAACTACGTATTTTCTGCAATGGACATATTCCCGGGTGAAGAATTGACAAAACAGGATAATGTCTGTTTTAATATCTTAATTGTGAAGGATTAAAGCAAGTAGAAAATATGAAAATTGGTTTGTAATTGGCAAGTAATAAACTAAACGGATGCTCTTGCGTGTTGATCTGCATGATAAGAACTGCGTACAAGTGGTGAAGATTCAACAACTTTAAATCCCATTTTAAGTCCTTCTTCTTTATACATACTGAATTCTTCAGGTGTCACAAAACGATCTACTGGTAAATGTTGCTTTGTTGGTTGGAGATATTGTCCGATTGTCATAATATCGCATCCGTGTGAATACAGATCACTCATAAGATCTAAAACTTCTTCAGGTGTCTCCCCTATTCCTACCATTATTCCACTCTTCGTTTTCATTCCTTTTGTCTTAAACCACTTTATTAAATTTAAACTTCGCTCGTATTTTGCTTGGGGACGAACTGCATGATATAATCTTTTTACAGTCTCAAGATTGTGGTTTAGGATATCAGGCGGATATTGCATTATTATTTCAAATGCTTTTTCTTCTCCTTTAAAATCTGGAATGAGAATTTCAACTGTGCAATCAGGATTTTCCTCTCTTAATAATCTCACACACTCTTTAAATATAGAAGCACCACCATCCTCAAGTTCATCACGATTAACTGATGTAATCACAGCATGTCTTAGATCAAGCTGTTTAATTGCATCAACTACTCTTCTTGGTTCCTCTAAATCAAGTTCAGTTGGTAATCCAAGCTTTACATTACAGAATCCACAACTTCGAGTGCAAGTGTCTCCTAAAATCATAAAAGTAGCTGTTCTGTGATTCCAGCATTCTGCTATGTTAGGACATTTCGCTTCCTCACATACAGTGTTTAATTTCTTCTCACGCATCAGATTTCGAACATCTGAGTAGTTATCACCGGTTGGTAATTTTACTTTCAGCCAGTCAGGTCTTTTACCCAAAGGGATTTTAACTTTCTCTAACTCTTCTTTAAATGCTTTTTGATGTTGATTAATTATACTCATATACTATTCGGGTCAAAATTTTCTAATGAATCTTTAATATGTTTCAGAAATAAACCACCAAGCATTCCATCAATTAGCCTATGATCGTGGGATAAAGTAATGGATACCATATGTCTCACTGCAATAGTATCAGAACCATCAACATTTATTACTACTGGTTTTTTTATCACAGTTCCAATTCCTAATATTGCAACTTCCGGTTGATTAATAATAGGAGTTCCAAAAACTGTTCCGAACACTCCATAGTTTGTGATTGAAAATGTCCCACCTGAAATATCATCAGGAGTTAATCTTTTATTTCTTGATCTGTAAGCTAAATCATTAATTGCTTTTGCCAGTCCGATAAGATTCAGCTGTTCTGCACCTTTTATGTTTGGGACTATTAATCCTGCAGGTTCAATTGCTACCGCAATCCCAAGATTTACAAAGTTTTTTTGAAGGATATTATTTCCCTCTATTGTAGAATTAATTAATGGATATGTTTTAATGGCTTTTACACAAGCAAGTGCTAGGAAAGCCATATAAGTAAGTTTAATTCCGTCTCTTTGTTGAAATTCATCTTTCTTTTGCTGAATGAAATTATGGACTCTTGTCATATCAGCCTCAATCATTGAAGTTACGTGTACAGAAGTATCACGGCTTGCAACCATATGATCCATTATCTTTTGTCTGATGTTATCCATCGGAATTCGTTGAACTCCTTCACCGGATGAAACTGTCTTCACATCTGAAGGCATAAAAGAAGGAGCCGGTGCAGCTGAAATTTTTTCTTTCTTTTCTTCAACCGGTTTTTGTTCCGGACCTTTTTTAGTTTTTCTATTTTCAAGATAAGCAAGAACATCTTTCTTAGTCACACGCCCCTGCAATCCACTTCCTGAAATATTTTTCAATTCGTCAAAACTTATATTTTCTTTCTGGGCAATATTAAGAACAAGGGGTGAAAAGAATCCAGCAATATCTCCTTTAGTTTTTTTAACATTATCATCTGTTCTGAAATTATCGTGCATTGCAATCGGTTCTTTAACTTCAGTTTTAGTTTCTACTTCTTTTTCTTTTTTTGAACTCACACCAGCACTTTTTCCTGTTGCAATTTTTGCAACTGGTGTTCCAACGGCAACTGTTTCCTGCTCGCCAATAAGAATCTCTGAAAGTGTTCCGTCTACAGGAGATGGAATTTCTGTATCAACTTTATCTGTACTTATCTCAAAAATAGTCTCATCTTTGCCAACTTTATCTCCAACTTTCTTATGCCATTTAATTATTGTCCCCTCCATAACTGATTCACCCATCTTAGGCATTTCAATACTTACAATTTCACCTGAATCAGTAGTTGGTTCAGAAACTTTTGATTCAACCGGAGTTTTTTCTACCTCAACAGGT
>JARRKF010000041.1:0-9072 GCA_037388405.1 Ignavibacteriaceae bacterium
TATCACCCGAATTAATTGATGAAGTGATTATGGGTAATGTTCTTACTGGCGGACAAGGACAAGCACCAGCCAGACAAGCAGCTCTATTTGCAGGTCTTCCAGATAAAACAGAATGTATGACAATAAATAAAATGTGTGGTAGCGGACTTAAAGCAGTGATGTTGGCAGCTCAAGCAATTTTAGCTGGAGATGCAGAAATTATTATAGCTGGCGGTCAAGAAAGTATGTCAAATGCACCATATATTTTGGATAAAGCCAGATCTGGTTACCGTCTTGGCAACGGAGAAATCATAGACTCAATGGTCAAGGATGGACTTTGGGATGTTTATAATGATGTACACATGGGCAACTGTGCTGAAGCTTGCGCAAAAGATTTTCAATTTAAAAGAGAAGAGCTTGATGCATTTGCTATAAACTCTTATAAAAAAGCTATTGAAGCTCAGAAAAACAATAAGTTCAAAGATGAAATTCTCGATGTAAAAGTGAAAGTGGGCAGGGAAGAGGTAGTTGTGAATATTGACGAAGAACCAGGTAAAGTTAAATTCGATAAGATTCCATCTTTAAAACCTGTATTTGATAAAAACGGTGTAGTAACTGCTGCGAATGCATCTAGTATAAATGATGGCGCCGCTGCGTTACTGGTTATGAGTGAAGAAAAGGCAAAAGAATTAAACTTAAAACCATTAGTAGAAATTGTTGCACAATCCTCAGCGGCAAAAGCTCCAATTGAATTTACAACTGCACCTGCGGATTCAATTAATAAAGTTTTGAAAAAGGCAAATCTTAAACTTTCTGATATCGACCTTTTCGAAATAAATGAAGCATTTGCAGTTGTCTCTTTGGCAAATAATAAAATTCTTGGACTGAATGAAGATATAGTGAATGTTAATGGTGGTGCAGTAGCAATCGGTCATCCAATTGGAGCAAGCGGAGCAAGAATACTCGTTACATTAATTTATGATATGAAAAAAAGGAATTCAAAATATGGCTTAGCCTCTCTTTGTATTGGTGGAGGTGAAGCTTCAGCTTTAATTGTTAAAAATATTAATTAAGAAAGGGGTTTAAATGGATATTAAAAAAGTTGCAGTAGTAGGTGGCGGAACAATGGGTAACGGAATTACTCACGTGTTTGCTTTAAATGGTTTTAATGTAAGCCTCGTAGAGGTTAATCAGGAACTATGCAAGAAAGCAATTGCCACAATTACAAAAAATCTCGATCGTCAAGTAAGCAAGCAAGTAATAAAAGAAGAGGAAAAGTTAGCTGCATTAAAGAATATAAATGAGGTAATTGGTATTGAAAATGTACCTAAAGACACAGATTTAGTAATCGAAGCAGTATATGAGAATAAAGAGGTTAAACTGTCTATTTTCAATAAGTTAAATAATATAATTAAACCTGAATCTATTTTTGCTACAAATACATCTTCAATCTCTATTACTGAATTATCTGCGAGCACTCGACCAGATAAGTTTATTGGAATGCACTTTATGAATCCGGTTCCTATGATGAAACTTGTAGAAATAATTCGAGGTTATTCAACAAGCGATGAGACTTTTAAGACCATAAAAGCATTAGCTGAAAAATTAGGTAAAGTGCCGGTTGAAGTTTTTGATTATCCGGGATTCATATCTAATCGTGTATTACTTCCAATGATCAATGAGGCTGTCTTCGCTTTAATGGAAGGTGTTGCTTCTGCTGAGGACATTGACACCGTTATGAAACTTGGAATGAATCATCCAATGGGTCCATTAACATTAGCTGACTTTATAGGTCTGGATGTTTGTCTTGCCATAATGGAAGTTTTATACAATGGGTATAATGATTCGAAATATAGACCATGCCCTCTATTAAAAAAGATGGTAGCAGCAAATAAGCTTGGAAGAAAAACAGGAGAAGGCTTCTTTAAATATGAGAAATGATATTTAACAATTAATTACATATTTGGATAAAGGTCACAAAAATTCATTAATAAATAAATTTTATTGGGCAAAAGTTTCAACAGATTTTATACGTAAGAAGCTTGGAAAAATAAATTTGCCCGATTATACAACATTCAGCATCTTTGCTGTAATAATTGGTGCTCTTGCCGGATTGGCATCAGTTGTATTTCACGATTCTATAGAATTTTTCAATCAGATATTCTTTGAACAAACTGCAGAAGGTCTTTTCTTTCTAGGTGCTGCTGCTGTAATAGTTTTACCTGCAATCGGAATGTTTATACAGTCTGTGATGATTAGATTTTCACCAAAGATTGCAGAGAAGAAAGGTGTTTCAGAAGTTATCAAGTCAGTTGCACTTCGCGGGGGATACATACCACTCAGAACCACTATTTTTCATTTTATCGCACCGGTTATCTGTATTGGATCTGGTGGGACAGTTGGACCTGAAGGACCTGCAGCACAACTAGGTGGAGGTATTTCAAGTAAAGTTTGTCAGATTATAGGATTCTCAGATACAAGAAGAAGAGTTTTTACTGCCGCTGGCTCGGGTGCTGCAATAGCTGCAATATTTAATTCTCCACTCGGAGGAGTTTTTTTCGCTTTAGAAATTATTTTACTAAACGATTTTAATAGAGTTTTTCTTGGTAATGAATCAGTATTTTTATTCAATACTCCTGAAATAGGGGGATATAATTATATCTATATGTATGCGATTCTTGGAATCGTAGCTGGTTTGGTTTCAATTTTATTTATTAGATACTCAAGTTATACTAGCAGAATATTTAAGAAGAAACTATTTGCTAAAGGAATTCCACAATGGTTAATTATGATAATAGTTGGTCTATTGGTTGGTGTTAGTGGATTTTACTTTAAAGATATTTTTGGAGTTGGCTATTCGGGTATTAATCATATGCTTGCCGGGAAGGTTATCTGGAAAATTGTTCTTGTTTTATTTCTCTTAAAATTTATTCTGGTTCCGCTTATACTTAATTCTGGTGGTTTTGGTGGAATATTTGCACCTACATTATTTATGGGAGCCTGCCTTGGCTTTCTTTATGCAAATCTTGCTAATTATATATTTGGGCTCAATTTGGATATCACAACATATATTCTAGTTGGAATGGGAGCAATGCTTGGCGGAATAAACACTATACCTATTACTGCAATACTAATAATTTTTGAAATGACTAAAGAATATAGTTTTATACTTCCACTTATGCTTGCAGTTATTATCAGTACAACAATAAGTAGATTGGTGTTAAAAGGATCCGTACACATCAAACATTTAGAGGAACAAGGTTATTCAATTTCCGAAGGTAGAGAATCAAATATTTTAAAATCAATATTTGTTCAGGACGTTAAGCTTGATCAAATAGAGCTTGTTCCGGAAACCACGAAACTTCCTGTATTAATTGAAAAGATGATTCAGAGTCCAAGCAACGCATTCTATACTGTCAATAATGATAATGAAATAAGCGGAACTATAACTGAAAGTGAATTGCGTCCAATAATGACTGAATACGAAACGGTTAAAGAATTTTTAGTGGCAAGCGATGTTGCAAATCCACAAGTTACATTTGTAAAGCCTGAGGATGATCTTGATTATGTTTTAAGACTTTTTAGTAAACTCAGTGTTGATAATATTCCGGTGATAGAATTTGATACAAAAAATATTTTGGGAACTGTCAATCGTCAAGAGATATTATCCATTTATAATCGGGAAAGCCTTAAAGTAAATCTTGCTGATGGTCTTTCGAAGGAATTGAAGACAATCGGAGAAGCCAGCTCTTCAACAGTGTCTGCAGGATATTCAATTGCGGAAATTTTAGTACCGGTAGAATTTATTGGAAAAAGTTTAGCTGAATTAAAAATTAGAAGTAAGTTCGGACTAGAAGTATTAATGATCAAACATCCAAAAGAAATATTTGATGATTCGAGTGAGAAGGATCTTATCATTACAACTGATCCAGCTTATCGATTAAAGAGAGAAGATAAATTAGTGCTGTTTGGAAGAGATGAGAATATTGAGAATTTCAAAAAGATCTAACAAAAGTGTCCGATAATGTATATTATGTAAACTTATTGATTCCCTGTTTATAGTATACCTGTCAATTTCAAATAAATATATATTACAATTATAACCAGCAAAACCCAGATTAACGGACTCTTCTTTTTTCTTTTAAAGTTACTTTGTCTTCGAAAACCTAATTTCTTTTTTCTTTTTTCAGTTTTATCTTCTTCAGGTTTATAAAAACGAGGTGTATAATCAAAAACTCTATGTCTTGGTTTTTTAATGAACATATATGAAATATTTAATTCTTTCTAAATAAAGCATCGACAAACATCTGTGCATCAAATGTTTGCAGATCATCCAATTTTTCACCAACACCAATATATTTAACTGGTAAATTATGTGAATTACAAATTTGAAATATTGCACCACCTTTAGCAGTTCCATCAAGTTTTGTAATGATGAACCCGGTTGTGTTGATTACTTTAGCGAATTCACTAGCCTGGAACGAAGCGTTTTGTCCAACTGTAGCATCGAGAACTAAATAAACATCGTGTGGAGCACCGGGGAGCACTTTTTCAATAGCACGCTTGATTTTATTCAACTCATTCATCAAATTGACTTTACTGTGTAATCTTCCGGCAGTATCGATAATAGCTATATCATAATCATTATCTATAGCTTTTTTAACTGTTTCAAAAGCAACAGAGGAAGGATCTGATCCTTTCTTTTGCTGAATTATTTCAACCTCAGCTCTTTTTGCCCAAATGTCTAATTGTTCATTTGCCGCAGCACGAAAAGTATCTGCTGCCCCTACAATCACTTTGTTCCCGGAGTGTTTGAAATTATAAGCCAGTTTGCCAACTGTGGTTGTCTTCCCTACTCCGTTAACACCTACAATTAGAATTACAAAAGGTTTGCTTTTCTGTTTACCATCCTTTGTTGAATTAGCATTTGTTGAGAGCAGGATATTTAGTAATTCACTTTTTAAAAGATTTAAAATGCTTTCAAGAGTACGATCTTTTTCTTCCTTTAAATTCTTTCTAAGATTATTAATTATTTTTTCTGATAGTTCAGCACTTAAATCGGAAGAAATTAAAATTTCCTCTAGCTCGTCCAAAGTGTTTTCATCGATAACGGCTTTGCCAGTAAATGTTTCGGTTATACTGTTGACAAGCTTATTTCTTGTTTTGCTTAGACCGTCTTTAAGTCTATTAAAATTTAAATTATTAAATAATTTCATTCTCTTATTTAGCTTTATAAGCTCTGAATGCTTTCATAATGTAGTTAATTAAAGAAGCAAATATTAGAATAATGCTGTTGTAATATAGAATCTGATAAGGTATCGAATCTTTACTCAAATTAAGCAGAATCATTAAGAGTACAAATGAAATAGATAGTACGGTTGCTTTACCTAGATAATCTGATGGAAGTACTTTCCCGATTTTCTTTGAAACTATTAATCCACCAATTAATATCAAAATATCTCTAACTACTATTAAATAAAAATAATAGTCGGGAATTTCATTTATCAAGAACAGATTGATAACAACAAATGCAATTAACACTTTATCGGCAAGAGGGTCAATAATCTTTCCGAATTCAGTAATCTGATCTAATTTTCTTGCAAGAAAGCCGTCTAGAATATCTGTTATAGCTGCAAAGATTCCAATTGCTGCAATAGAATAGCGATAGAAAGGTTCGTCGAAATTTTCGAATGCAAACCAGGCAGGGATTACTAAAAGTAAGCGAACAAAGCTTAATAAATTTGAAGCATTAAAAATATTTTTTAAATTCATTTATCTTATTACAGCAAATTTGCCAAGTTTTTCATCCTTTTCATTTCTGGATTCATCAAGCATTACTATCCTATAAATATAAATTCCCGAAGAAAGTTGTGTACCATACATATCTATTAAATTGAATGTTAAACCTCCATTGCCATCACTTTCTTCTAGCTCATTTATTTTATTTCCATCAATCGTCCAGATAGTAATTTTTGCAAATCTTGGAATATTAGCAAAAATCAGACTTTCTCCGTTTGATGGTTCAACGGGATTCGGATACACATAAACATCTGAAAGATCATTCGCATAACCTGTAAGAACTATATAACTTCCTGCCCCTTCATTTATAGGAATACTACCAGTTGAAACGGATGATTTAATATTCTTTACTCTCATTACATATTCCCTGCCGACTGATCCAACAGGTTTTTGTCCATTCAGATTAATATTTAAAATTCTTTTATCATTTGCATCAAGTGTTGCTGATGTTGCTTTGTTATCCGGTTCAAAAGAATAGTTGTCGACATTTTGTGCAGTCATTTCATCAACATCAAGATTGAAAACAACTTTAATGTTATATGCATCAATCAACTGAAACGAAGAAATAAAAAATTCTTCTTTAGCTATAATCGAATCCATATTAAATGTAACAACTGAAGATTCGATCGGTGATCCATATACATCGCGCAAACCAGTAACGGATAAATTATTTTCACCAAACGGAATTTGAACCTTGAATGTTACCAGGTATGAAAACTGACTTGCAGGAGAAATAGAATTTGGAAAGACTGAATTGTTTAATTTGAATGCTTGTAAGTTTTCGATGGTATTACTCATTTTTTCAGTGAACTTAACAAGCACAGTATTCTTACTATTACTAACTACTGATTCAACTTTTCCGGGTGTATGACAATATATTTCAATTATCGTGGATAAATTGGAGTAAGGATCCGGTTTGGATAAATCGAAAGCTTGTACTGCATAATAATAATTTATATTCTTTGAAAGATTAAAATCATAATATTCAGTAGCAGCTAATACAGAATCGATTAAAGAAAGATTCTCAGGTGAAAGACCTCTATAAATGTAATACTCATCAACATTCCCCTGCCAGGATAAAATTATACTACTTGAATCGATACTGTATCCACTTACATTAAATGGAGTACTGGCTTTATTTGAAATTGTGAATTCCGAAAATTTTATTCCCTGGTCTGTTGGAAATGCTACTTCCTTCACATTATTATTATTCAAATCTCCAACAAAAATTGAATTCGAGTTTATGTTTTCTTTATAAGAAATAATTTTAGTAATACCTCCTTCATCTTTAAAGATGTAGGAATAAGGGAACATGAAAACTACCAATTCATCGACTCCGTCATTATCCAGATCAGCGAATCGAATACTAGTTTCCGATCGCTGAAATGAGGAAGTAAATTCAGTTGAAGCATCTACAAACGCTTGATCATAAAGGATGTTTAGATTATTTCCTAAAAGATTAAATATTATAAGTCTGTAAAAAGGAGCTACATCAATTGCATCAATTGAATGGATAAGTACAGCAAGTTCATCAACCGAATCACCATTGTAATCTCCAACAGAAAGAAATGCAGAAGAACCTATAAATTCTGTTGGAATAATACTTCCCTTCTGATAATTATCCGGTCCTAAAATATTATAACTAAAAATATCTCCGTCCACATCAACGAACCATAATTCTTTAATTCCATCTGAGTTAATATCTGCAATTACTCCATTTGGTGAATCAAGGATATTAAATCCATATTTCATTTCAGTAAAGTTATCCAGAGTTATAGGATTTGAAAGAGTCAGGTCTTCATTCACTTTCCAAATAGTTACTGTAGTATCTGAACTAACAACTACAACTTCTGTTTTACCATCACCATCAATATCTTTAGCCATAATTGGCCAAAAGTTTCCAGTCTCATTAGAATATTTCTGATCAAAAGAAGTTGAAAAAGAAGACGTTTGTTCATACATATATCCGTCCCGGACAAAGTAAGTTAAAATATCTTTTAGACCATTATTATTGAAATCACCAAAATCTCTAACGATTCGATCCTGTAAAGAATCAACTAGTTCGAAGCTTCCATTATTGAATTGAAAAAGACTTGATACCCTTGAGTTTTCAAATTTGCGCAGAAAAACCTCTTTGTAATCGTTTGATGTAATATTCATTGGATTTTGATAGATATCTCCGGGAGGTAATGAAAATGATTGTGGTATTTCAGCAGCATACTCTGCATCATAGTTAGTTGCGTAAAGAAAATTCTGTCCATTATTCTTTATTGTGGTTTTTAAGCCCACGAGATTTTCTGCTTCAAAATAAACTTCATAAGCTGAGTTTTGCTCAACGATTTGCTTTGGAATAAATCCATAATGTAAATATTTGACAAATTGGTTGTTGGTAGTAAAACCATCCAAAGTTACAAAGCTGAAATCCAGATCGCCAAACTTTCGGTAAAACATTCTGCAAATAGTTGGCTGATCTGTCACCACTGCAGCTAGAATTGTAGTTTTATCTCCATAAAATGCAGGACCTAACGAAATCAATTGAGCTTCAGGAGGAGTTCGGCTAACAAAAAAATTAACTCTTTCTTCTAATGTTCTTCCGTTTGTTAATTGCACAACTAGTCTTAAACAATATACACTATCGGGTAAGGTTGTAAGATTTAGAGTATATATATTTTGATTTGAAAATTGATTCGTTCCATTCTGTATTAAAGAATTCCAATCACTTGGATTATAACCATAACCGTAGTAAAGACCATAAGAAGCAAAAAGTGGAGAAAGTACGGTCGCATTTATTATGAGATCATTTTCCAAAGTTGAAAAATCTTGTTTTGGATGATTGATTTTTATTATTGATGGAGCTGGTGAACTTAATGCATGAAATAAATTTAATCTTCCCGCTCCACTTCTTATATCCCATCCGGGATCGTCGATATCATCTGTTGTAGTTTTTAGAATTTGTTTAACTTCTTCATTACTGAAATTACCTAGTGATAAAATGAGTGCGGCGGCAGCTGCAACGTGAGGAGTTGCCGCTGAAGTTCCATTGATTGAAGCATAATTGTCATTTCTTGCAGTAGTAATTATTTGTGTTCCCGGTGCAACAAGATCAATCGTAGAACCATAATTTGAATTTGCGGCTACATAATCAGCAGATGTTGAATTACCAACGCAAATTACTTCTGAATATCCGGAAGGATAATGTGGAGCAGAAGAACCTGAGTTTCCTGAACTTCCAACTAAAACTAAATTTCTAGAATAAGCATATCGAATCACATCTCGCAAAACAAGTGAAAAGGA
>JARRKF010000042.1:0-9000 GCA_037388405.1 Ignavibacteriaceae bacterium
TCCGTAGCGTGCACCAGCAACAACATCTTCATAACCATCATTATTAAGATCAGGAACTGAGGCAACCCCAAACTGATAGTCCATCTGCCATGCCCAGAGTTGTGTTCCATCGGCGCCGCTGAGACAGTTCAATCCATTTCCTGCAAAAGATGCTACAAGTATATCCGGATACTGGTCATGGTTAATATCCTGAATTAGCGAAAGCTGTATTACACCTGCTGAAGCGCCGAGCGGATAAGTCCATCGAATATCACCAGTTTCTCCGCTTAACCTGTGAATTCTATTAAAATATTCTGCTGCAATAATATCGGTTCCGCCATTTGGCAATGGTAGAGCTAATAATTCTTTTGGTTCATAAGAAATCATATCGCGAGTCCAGATTTCCTGACCATTTGCACCATTTAAAGCTCTAACAGAAAGGTCCGAAGTTCCATTATTTCCATAAGCTATTATTGCTTCAGGAATATTGTCTCCCGTAAAATCATTAACAGAAATGATAGTTTTACCGAAAGAAGGATTAGGTCCGGGATAATAATGTTCCCAAATAATATTTCCGTTCGTTCCATTGAAGAGATATGCTCTCTTGTAACCAGTGCCTGAAGAATTACCATCTGCAATTGCAAGAACATCTTCAACATTGTCTCCGTTAAAATCTCTTTGAACATCAACAGCTTGAAAATCGCCAAGGTCATAATTTATTTCATCACCATATTGCCAGATAATTTGACCGTTAGTGCCATCTAAAGCATAAACGTGTTCATTCCCACCACCAGTTGCAATCACGACATCGTTAAAACCATCACCATTTAAATCATTTGCAATCTGAATTGCATCCTGAACTCCATACTCAAAATTTGCTCCTATCGACCCTGCATTGTAATTAGTTATATATGTAGTAAAAACCCAAAGTGGGAAGGAATATCCAGAAGCTGCTCCATCGATGCACATTGTCCAATAATTTTCTGTTGAAATTATAACTTCAGGAATTCCATCACCTGTTATATCATTAATTGCTTTTAAACCTTCTACTCTTGGTTCAGCGCTTGGTGAACTGGGATGCGGAGGAACCTGATATTGCCAGAACATATATCCGTAATTATAAGGATTGAAGACACCAGTTCCCAACATCGCTATTTTAGCAACAGGATTTGTGAAATCGTTACTATTAATTTTTAATGTGTCCAGATATGTCCCTGTTTGTGTTGGATAAAAATAGGCGGTGAGTTGCAAAGTGTCCGTAGAAAATATCTGAAACGGAATACTTGGCGAGTTATAAGTATACTCAGGCAGATTGAAGTATAAATCAGAAATCTGTAGTGTTTGATCTCCCATATTGTAAACTTTAAAGTCCCAGAATGCTATTCCTTCTTCACCTACCCAAACATTTCCAAAATCATGTAAAGTTGAAGATAGTCCAATTTTTGCACCGCTTAATACGCCCTGACCTTTAAGATTTACATTAACTATAAGATTTACCGGATCGTTGGAATAAATTTTTAATACCCCCTGATAAAATGCATAATTAGAAGGAGTAAAATTTACGGTAACATTTTGAGAATTTCCCGGCGGAATATTTATTGGAAATGAAAGAGCATTAAATGAAAATCCATTTCCTGAAACTGTAATAGAGTCAATTGTGAGAGTGCTCGTTCCGTCACTTAAAATATTCAGGTTGTAATTTGCTGTATTCCCAACGGTAATATTAGGGAAATTAATCGTAGTAACAGGAACTGATATATGCGGAGTGCCACTTCCGCCAAGATCATATTTAAATAATTGCCTACCGGAACTTGCACCTACAGGTTCAGCAAGTAGCCAGAAATAAGTTCCGTCCCAAGCTAAACCACGAGGATTTTGTCTTACTCCCGGAGTTTCAGGAACATGAAATGAGAACAGAGTGTTTTTGGTATTCAAATCAATAGCATAAATTTTTTCGTCATCACCCTGAAATCCATCCATCACATAAAACAGAGTGTCTCCCTTAACAGTAATCCCTTGGGGCTGCAGACCTACTACAGGAATAGTATCTACAATTGCTCGAGCCGCAACATTAATTTTATACAACGCTGCAATTGCATCAGGATAATAGATTGAAATCCAAAGACCAGAACCATCCCAAGCTGCACCGCCTATATATGCACCATTGCTTCCAAAAAGTTCTTTAGTTGATATTGAATCTATTACAACACCACTGGTGGAAACGTGCTGCACATCGGAATAAGAAGTTTTCCGTTCAATGTACCAGAAATCAGTTCCGTCAAAAGCTAATCCTTGGGATTCACGTATCCAGGCAGGAGTAAAACTAAGAACATCAACCTGATTACCGCTATTATCTACAGCATAAATTATATGCTTTCCTGCCGATGAAGAATTAGAGCTTATCCAATATTTACCATTATTGTAAACTAATCCATAACCATAATCATAGAATGTACCACTTGGTAAATTAATAGTTTGAATAAGTGTTTGAGAATAGGTTAAAGAAGAGACAAGAATAAGACCAAAAAGTAAAAACCTTTTCATCACAGACCTCGGTGATTTTTAAATACTAAAAAATTAAGTTAATTTTTTCGTGGATTTTGTTTTCTCCACTCTTTGATGTACTCGGCGATATTTTTTGTGGATGCGCCGGGAGTGAATAATTCACCAACTCCAATCTCTTTAAGCTTATTAATATCTTCTTCAGGAATTATCCCGCCTCCTGTAAGAAGAACATCATCTAGACCTTTTTCATTCATCAGTTTTTTTATTTTAGGAAGGATTGTCATATGAGCACCTGAAAGAATACTAATCCCAATTACATCAACATCTTCTTGAATAGCCGCTTCAACAATCATCTCAGGTGTTTGTCTCAACCCTGTGTAAATAACTTCCATTCCAGCATCTCTCAAAGCTGCAGCAATTACCTTGGCACCACGATCATGGCCATCTAAGCCAGCTTTAGCAACTAATACTCTTATTTTTTTATCCATTGTAGATGTCCTTGTATTTGCTTAAGAATGAACGGATTTGATCTCCATATTCGTGAATTGATTCAGGACTGTAAGTTTTAACTTTTGGTTTGATTGTAAAATCATTATTAAAACGCGGAATGATATGAAAGTGAAAATGGTAAACAGACTGTCCTGCTGGAAGACCATTGTTTGAAATTACATTAAATCCATCAGCCTTCAAACTACGTTTAACTGCACCTGCAATAAATTGTGTAGCATGAATAAGTTTATCAAGTTCCTCTTTAGGAACGGTTAAAAAATTATCATAATGTTTTTTTGTTATTACAAGAGTGTGTCCGTAATTAACAGGCTGGATATCAAGAAAAGCTAAAATGTTTTCATCTTCAAAAATAATTTCAGCTTCTGATTTTTTATCTCTGATATTACAAAAAATACATTCCATACATTCAAAAATAGTGTTAATTGTTTTTTAAGACAAAGTCTACTTCTAACTACCGGATTGATTTAGGTATTTATTTCGTTTTGCAAACACTCCATAAATTCCACCAGTATGAAGAAAGATTACTTTCATTCCTCTTCTTTTTTTAAGGATTAAATCATAATAAGCGCAAAAAGCTTTTCCTGTATACGCTGGGTCAAGTAAAATTCCAGTTCCCTTTGCAAAATCTTTAATCAGCTTTAGTTTATTATCTGAAATATTTTTATAACCTTCAGTCGAATAGCCATCAATAATTTCAAGGTTGCTCGCATCTATTTTGCACGGCAGATTGTAATCGAGCACAGCACCTTCTGCTAACTGTAGAATTTTTTTCTTAATATCATCTTTTGTGAACAAAACGTTTACAGCAAATATCTTTAACTTAAGTTTGTGTAATGCTGAACCAACTAAAAGTCCAGCAGCAGTTCCACCAGAGCCACATGCGGAAAAAATTCCTTCAATATTTTTCAAATCAATCTGATCTTTTAATTCATTAACAAATGAAATATATCCCCAGATTCCTAATGTAGAAGAACCGCCGGCAGGGATTACGTAAACCTCTTTTCCTTTTTTCACTAGCTTTGCTCGTTCTTCAGTCATTATCTCATCGACATTTAAGAATTCTTTTTTATTTAGATAAACAATTTCTGCTCCATACATTCTATCTAAAAATAAATTTGCATCTGCTTCTTTCTTATCTTTTCCCCAAAGATATAATCTTGTTTTCAAACCAAGTTTTGCTGCTGCAGATACAGTTGCTCTGGCATGATTAGACTGATCTCCGCCACAAGTAAAAATTATATCAGATTTTATTTTTTTAGCTTCATAAAAGAGATATTCTAGTTTTCTGATTTTGTTTCCCAAAAAATCCGAGCCTGTATAGTCATCTCTTTTAATTAAAAATTCATTTTCTGTTTTGTCATTCCAGCTCGTCCGGAATCTTATTCTTTCAATAGGTGTAGGTAAATGAGCTAGATTTAATTTGTGGGGATTTTTCATTTTTCCTGTTCTCTTTTCTGAAGCCATTTATAATAAGTTCTTGCTCGCTTTAAATCTTCCTGAGTATCAACGCTGATACTTTCATACTCAGTTTCGACTACTTTTATTTTAATTCCATTCTCTAGCATTCTCAATTGTTCAAGCATTTCTGTTTTTTCCAAATCTGTTTGCTTCAGGTTAGTGAACTTTAAAAGCGCTTTCCTTCGGAATACATATAATCCCAAATGTTTGTAATAATCTGTAATTTCTAAAGCAGCAGTTTCTGAAATAGCATTTCGTGTAAATGGTATAGGTGATCGGGAGAAGTAAAGTGCATAATTATTATAATCGAAAACTACTTTAACGATATCTGGTGATTTTAATTCTTTAATCGAATAGATTTTCTTGATAAGAGTAGCTACTTCAATTGTTTTATCAAACAAAAGCGGCTCAATTGCCTGGTCAATCATTTCAGGTTGGATGAATGGTTCATCTCCCTGAATGTTTACAACAATATCTGCTTCCTTATAGATTTTTGCAACATAAGCTATTCTATCCGATCCGCTTGCAATTTCTTTTGGAGTTTCGATAACGTCAGCACCAAAACCTCTTGCTACTGATGCAACTTTTGTATCATCAACCGCTAATATAAGTTTTTCAATCAACTTTGATCTTGAAGCATTCTCATAAGTATGTTGAATCATTGGTTTACCACCAATATTTGCAAGTGGTTTACCAATTAATCGGGTTGATGCGAATCGAGCCGGTATTACTCCAATAATCATTTTTTAGTTAGTATGATTTTTAACAATAATTTCTCTAACCCGATTCATCAAATCAATCTCTTCCTGTCTAGTTTTGACTCCTTCAGATGGAATCGGTTTATCAAAATGAACTTTGATAGTTCCTCTTCTCAATTTATAAGTTCCTTTAGGCATAATCCTATTCGATCCACTAATTGTAGTCGGAATAATTGGATAACCAACCTGAGTTGCTAATCTGAATGCACCTCTTTTAAATGGTTGAATTTCACCTGTTTTGCTTCTAGTTCCTTCAGCAAAAACTACAATTGAGATGTTTTGCTTTTTCATTTTTTCTTTCGCTTCTTCAATACTCTTCATCGCCTTTTCATAATTTTCTCTGTCTATCATCACATAAGGACCCATTGCAAGCTGCCAGCCGAAAAATGGAATTCTGGCTAATTCTTTTTTGAAAATCATAGCCATCCGGTTTGGAATAGTTTTTTGCAACACAACAATATCATATTGGCTCGAGTGATTCGAAACAAAAACATAAGTTTTATCCTTATCAAAATTTTCTAATCCTGTTATTTCCAGTTTAATTCCACTCAGCCATAAAATTCCACCAGAAAAATATTTTGAAAGCTTGAAATAAAGGGTATGACTTCTATCAGTTAAAGCAAATATCATCGCAAACACAGAGCAGATGAAGGTATGAATTACTATCAGAAAAAGTTTTATTAAAGTAATCATCCTTCGTTCTCAAGGTTTAACTCAGAATCGGAGTTCAATTTTAAATTATGCTCTTTAGCATACTTATCAATTGCATTAATTCTGTTTTTAATTGATGGATGACTGTAAAAGAACCATTCAACAAAGGGATGAGGTTCTTTGTCTCCAAGGTTTTGTTCAGTAAGTTTATTAAGAGTATTCTTAAATGCAGAAGGATTTTTTGTTTCACTTACTGCATATTCATCTGCTTCATATTCAAACTTTCGACTTAAAATATTTCCCATCGGTGTTTGAATAATTCCAATCAGCATTGACCACAAAGCCAGTAAAGGAATTGCGGCAACCTGAGTAATATTTGTAAAATCAAACCACGCTAATGAATTCTTGTAGAGTAGAGCAATTAAAAAAAGTGTGAGAAAGCTGGATACAGTGCCAATTAAAATATTTTTAATAATGTGTTTCTTTTTATAATGGCCAAGTTCATGAGCAATTACGGTTTCTATTTCTTCTGTTGTATAATTTTCGAGAAGCGTATCTCCCAAAATAATTCGTTTAGTTTTTCCCAGTCCTGTAAAAGCAGCATTAGCTTTCTTGGTATTCAATCGGAGTGATTTTATAGAAGATTGGAAAAATAAGTATCGGAAAAATCTGCGAAAGAACAACCGAGATGAAAAACATAATTATAGCAAATGGAAGCCACCAGTTATCACCGAAATAATTCAGAGAAAAATAAAAGATTAAAAGAATTGGAATACCTATTACAAGTGAAACAAGTAAACCTTTAAATCCTTCCCAAATCCATTTCCAAAAAGTTTGATTTGAAAGATTGTACCTATGCTCAAGATAAAAACCTGTATAATAATTAATCGGGAGTGATAAAACTGATCCAACGAACCCTACTACCAGTATGAATGCTATAAATAGCAGATAAGAATTTTGTATAAAACCGGAGAGAAAATTTTCTAAATTGAGGCTGTATCCCAACCAAACAAAAAGCAAAATTAAAATAAATGAAATTATCCCTTCACCTATACCAATTGCGAGCTTTATATTATTATATTTTTT
Organism: Ignavibacteriaceae bacterium; assembly: GCA_037388405.1. Classification (GTDB taxonomy): domain Bacteria; phylum Bacteroidota; class Ignavibacteria; order Ignavibacteriales; family Ignavibacteriaceae; genus IGN2. The sequence continues at coordinate 6,948 of JARRKF010000042.1, forward strand.
TGCGTCTGTCATAATGAATTTGACTTTGTGGAAACAAAAATAGTTAAAGGGGTTTAGGGAAGCAATTTAGAGAATGGGGAACAAATATTGGAAGAAATAACTGAATGAGTAAAGAAGATTAAATTTTTTCCACAGCTTCATTTTCAATCCAACCAACTTTACCATCTGCTAATTTTATCTTTGTCCATTGATCAAGCTTATCTTCCATATTCACTTTTAATCCTTCGTGGATAACAAAGGCATCTGTGCTGTTCTGATCAGGAGATGATTTAACGGTGATTGATTGTTCAATTATAACACCTTTTACAAGTGTTTGTTCCCGATTAATTTTTACCACCAAAAGTGAAATAGTTAGTGCCAAAATTACCAGCACTCCAAGAGAAGAAAAAAGAATTACCTTCTGCTGAAAAATAGTTTTAGCAAAAAAGTAAAATATGATAAGAACAAGTAAAATTATATAAAAAATAAATGCTGTATAAGTCCAGCCATTAACAGTAAGTGATGCAAGTAAACTTTCCCACCATTCAAAAAGAAAAAAAGTTGGAAGCGGTTGGATTTTATCTACAGTGCTTAGATTCGCAAAAGCCAAATTATGTTTTACATCTTCATCGGAAGGAGAAACTTTTAGAGCACGTTCATAATTCAGAATTGCATAACCAAGCTTTCCAATTCTGTAATATGAATTGCCAAGATTAAAGAAAAGTGAAGTTCCTTCATAACCTTCATTTCTTAATTGTTCATAAATTTGAATTGATTTATCAAACTCGCCTTTGCGATAATATTCACCGGCTTGCTTCATCGACTCATCAATATTTGCAGCTACAATATTTGTAATGCTAAGAAAAAATAAGGCGAGCAGAATGCAAAAGTATTTTATACTAAAAATATTTAAATGATTCTTAGGCATACTTAGTTTGATTAGCAATCTTTTGAAATTTTGTTCCGACTGAAATATTTTTTTCAATATTTATAATTACTTCAGCAATCTCATCATACATTTCTTTCTTTGCGGCCGTTTTTTCAGCACCGGGAGCAAAACGAACGAACTCACATTTCTCGGCACTATTTTTCAGATTTGCAATCAAATCTTCAGAAATATTTTTATTTCTCAATTCATCTGATGCCCGTTCAATCGTAAATTCCGATTTTGGAATATGAAGCTTATCTTCAAGATAGCCGAACAAAGCCGATGAAAGTTCAGTATAAAAACCTTTATAATTTTGTGTGTCCATTAATTTCTTTGCAAGCTTCAAACGGTTCCTTGCAACTTTCTGAGCTTTCTGGTAACGAAGAAGAACAACGTTTCCGTGAAGTTTATCATATCTCCTTTTCCATCCAATCAATCCAAAACTCATTAATAAAGGTAATATGCTTACAACTAAAAATCCGTTTGAATTGATAAAGTAATTTTCTTTCTTTTCAATATCACCATAAGATGTTTTAATAAACCTAATATCCTGTCCAAGTTGCTTAACATCTTCTTTCCCAACAACTTCTGTTGAAGCAAGTTTATCACCTGGTTTTATATCAATATCGAATGCCTGAGATTTTAAAGTAATATATTTTCTTTTATCAGGATTGAAATAAGAAAATTCAATTGGAGGGATTTCTCTTTTTCCAACAACTCTTGGTACAAAAAGATACTCTCCTTTTTTTGTCCCGCTGATTTTTGATTTCCGATTTATCTGATCGCTTACTTTTGGCTCATACATTTCAAATCCATTAGGAAAATTTATTTCCGGCATATCAAGAAGCTTAATGTTTCCTGTACCGGAAATATTCAGATTCAGTGTCAGAGGCTCATTAGATTTTACGGAGGTATTATTTAATGTAGCATTGAAAGAGTAATCACCAACAGCACCTTTAAATGATTCGGGTTCTCCTGCAGGTAAAGGTTCAACCTGAATTTTTACAGTATTCGACTTGGCATTAAATTCATAAACCTGCGACCTTCCAAAAGGATCACCAAAAAAATCATCCCAGATATTTTTGCTTCTTTGTTTCTTTATTTCGACAGGAACAGTTAGCTCAAATGGAGTAACCTCAAGAGTAC
>JARRKF010000043.1:0-6436 GCA_037388405.1 Ignavibacteriaceae bacterium
GAAAAGTCAGGAGCATTTGCTGTTGTAATTGAAAAAGTTCCAGCCACGCTTGCAAAAAGAATCACTTCCACTTTGAGAATACCCACGATTGGAATCGGTGCAGGTAAATTTTGTGACGGACAAATTCTTGTTACACCAGATATGCTTGCGCTAAACGTTGATTTTCACCCGCGTTTTGTAAGGCATTATTCAAAGCTTGCAGATGAAATGAATAAAGCAGTTAAATCGTATATTGATGATGTGAGAAAAGGAAGCTTCCCTTCTAAAGATGAAAGTTATTAATTCAAGTATTTACAATTCGTTATTGCGCACTCTCAAAATTCTCCTTCTCATATTTTTTGTGTGGGATTTAAATATACCGTTGTCCGCGCAAGTTAAATCAGAAATTTTTCTTAAAGGAGCTGCCATTACAGATATTCAGGCAGAGAATGGTTTCCTCTGGATTGCAACTTACGGACAGGGTATTTACAGTTACTCGTTGAAGGATGGAAAGTGGACAAACTATTCAACAAAAAATGGCAAAATTGATAACGATCTTTTTTATGCAATTGAAGCAAGTAAAAATTATGTCTGGGCTGCATCCGTTGAGGGTCTTTATACTTTTACAAAAAAACGAGATCGATGGGATAAAAGAAAATTTGCTCAGGGTGGTGAGTTTGGTAATTGGATAAGATCTTTAAGATACGATGATGAGCAAAATGTTTTATGGATTGGCAGGTTCAGAAATATCACACGGTTCGATCTTAGAACAAGAAAGTATGATGATATAAACAAAGTACAGGGAACAGACGAAAAGTCAAATGTAATTAAATCTATTGAGCTTGATGGTGACAGTCTTATCTGGTTCGGAACTGAATCCGGTGTTCACATTTACAACAAGAAGAAAAAGTTTGATAATCCAACAGCCTGGCGGTATTTTTCAAACAAGAAAAAAGCTTTCAACGAAGAAGGGAAAACAGTATCTGTTTCCAATATTTTATTTGAAGGAAAAAATATTTGGTTCGGGACTGATGAATTTGTAACTGTTGATGATCCTGATTTTAATCTTGGCGGTGTTTACATTTATGACAGGAAAATAAAATGGGAAAGAATTTATAAACGTGATGGTCTTGGTGGTAACGGAATTTATGCAATGTGCAGAATCGGGAACTATATTTGGGTTGGTGTCTACGAGTTCGATAAACAACAAAAAGTAGAGTACGGTAAGGGATTATATCTGATTAATAGAATAACTCGAAAGGTAACTCCGGTTGATCTCAATCAGCTAAATATTATCTCTTCAACAATTTTATCTTTTCACTTTGATGGAGCAAATATCTGGATTGGAACTGGTGAGGGGCTGGTAAAAATCAAAATAGAAAATAAATTAGCAGAATGGGCTGTTAAGAAATAGTGTCCCAACTTTAATTAACAATCATCAAATAATTTTGGGAAAAATTAATCCCGCTTTTTAGATTAACCTACCGTTTACTCTTCGCCTTATTTTTCTTAATTTTAAATATCTAAAGGGTAGCAAAAGGGTGCGATATGAAGAAATTCTACATAGTTCTTCTTACGCTGTCTGTATGTTTTCTTTCCTTCCCGCAGATTAGCGAAACAACACGTCTTCCGGTACAAAATATCTCCCAATCAATTACGGAATCTGCTCCGGTTTGGCTTTCAGAAAATGAGATTTTAATTTTTTACGTCAGTCAAAACCAGGACACGATTTTTTCAACAAGAAGTGTAGATGGAGGATTTATTTGGCAGGAGCCAAAAGTCGTTCAAATGACCAATCGAATTAGTATTCAGGAAGAATTGTACTTGACAACTCTAAAAACTTACAGTGGCAGAATTCTACTTGCGTGGTCTGTAGAGTATGAATCAATGAAATTAATTTATTCGGATGATAAAGGAGAGAGTTGGTCGCAACCTATTAACATAATGGGCGGAGGAATTCCATCAGCTCTGCAGAAGAATTCAGAATTCCTGAATCTTACTCAATGGGATGAAGATGAGATTTGTCTAAGTTTTTCCAATTCTAATGGAATGGCTTACTATAAAGTAAGTGCTGATAATGGTGTTAACTGGACTGCAAATCCAATAGATTTTCCTTTTGATTCACCCTATCTAACAAGAGGATTAACAATTCATTCAATTAACCAAAACACTTTACTTGGAATTTTTGGGAGGAAAGCTTTTAATGTTTATGGTATCTATTCAAGAATAAGTACAGATTTTGGTATTAGCTGGTCAGAGCCACAAAAAATTGCTGACGAAATATTCCATGAAGACAAACCTAAAGTTTCGCGACTTTCTGATCGGAGTATTGTCGTTGCATATCAAAGAGATAATATAAATGCAGGAAATATTTATGGTGACAATGATATCTATTATAAAGTTAGTCAAAACAATGGCTCAACATGGTCAGAAGAAAATCAATTTACTAAATACATTGGAAATGATATCACATTAAATCTTTCGTCCTGGCAAAATAGTACATTCATTACTTTCTCATCCGAAAGATACTCTGTTAATAGTATAGGATCTTCCGATTACCAGGTTGCTTTCGGTGTTTTACAGGAATCAGCAGATAAATTCACTCCGCCTAAAGTTTACGAGACTTTTGTGCCGACAGAGCTTATAAACTATGATGAAAAAGAATTTGTTTACAGAGCAGAGGTTAAAGATGATGAAATTGTTAAATCTGTAATTGCCGTTATGGAAGATTCAGCCTATATAGGAGAAATGTTTGACGACGGTTTGCACAATGATGAAGCAGCAAATGATGATATTTTCGGAAATACATTCCCTTTCGTAAGGCCACAGGATCCAAATCAATACAGTTTTGATGTGAATAAAATAGAACTTCCAATGAATAACGCAGGAGTGCTGGCTGATGTTAATATTGATTATAGTCAAAGAGTCTCTATTCTTTCGGCTGATCTTGCAAATAATAAATCTCATCTTAAAGATGATATTAGTCTGGGTAATAGCTCATCACAAGGTAAGTACGATGAGGGAAGTTTTCTTTTCGCAGCAGGATTTTTACTTTCCTGATATACCAATGGTGAGTTTTGGTCAAACGGAATAGGGACTTCAATGTTGGTCCGGGACTATTTATCAGGAACCGTTAACTCAAATCCTAACAATCCTCATTTCCATTTTTATATAGTAAAAAAAGAGGACACTCCTTTCGGAAAGTACTGGCAGCAGTGGAAGGAAGCTGTTTTATTGGGTGCAGAATTCTACGATGGTGATGGAGATGGCGTTTATAATCCTGTTGATAAAAACTGGAATGGTACGTGGGATATAAATGAAGATATGCCTTTACTTCTGGGTGATGAAACAGCATGGTGTGTTTACAATGATGGTTTGTCTGATAGTTTGAGAAGATGGCAATCCGAACCACAAGGAATTGAAGTCAGACAAACTGTTTTTGCAACAGAAAAACCTGAACTTGAAGACGTAATATTTATTCGCTATTCTATTCTTAATACGGGATTAGTAGCTGATGTTCTTGATTCAGTTTACTTTGGAATCTGGGAAGATTCAGATTTAGGTGATCACACAGATGATGTTGTTGGATGCGATACCTTACTAAATGCAGGTTTTTATTACAATAAATCCCCTGATGCTATTTATGGCGAAAATTGTCCCTCATTTTTTACTTCGTTGCTTCAAGGACCAGTCATTAATACTAATATTTTATCAGACACAGCAAATAATAATTTAGGTCAAATAATTGGAGGCGAAGTTATTTCCGGTTCTAAAAATCTTGTTATGACTTCTCACGTTTTCTTTATTGGTGGTAGTGCGGATTTAAGTGAGCCGGGTTCAGCAGTTGAAGCAAGATGCTATCTGGAAGGTAAAACCAGGCATTGTGTTGTTCCTGATCCATGTGATTTTCCTTACTGTGAAATAAAAGGTGGAGTAAATTGTGATGAAATCGATCCATCATTTTGGGCTTCAGGCGATCCTGTTGATGATGTTGGGTGGATAAATAAGTATCAACTTGATCAAAAAAATTTAGTCAGTACTGGTCCGTTTCTCCTGGAGAAAAATAAATCCCAGGACATTATTGTAGCTTATGTGATGGGAAGAGGAACTGATTACCTTAACTCAATTACAGTTGCAAGAGAGAATGTACAAAGAGCCATTGAGGAATACGAAAGCAACTTTACCTCAATGACTTACGTACCTCCTCTACCTATTCCTATTAACAATTATTTACTTTACCAGAATTATCCAAATCCATTTAACCCAACAACAACAATCAGATATGAACTTCCGCAGGATGGAGTTGTAACAATTGATATATATGATATACTCGGACAAAAAGTTAAAACACTACTAAATGAATTTAAGAAAGCTGATAGGTACGAGGCAACATTTAACTCAACTGGATTAGCAAGTGGAGTTTACATTTATCAAATGAGAGTCAATGACTTCATCACAAGTAAAAAAATGGTTTTAGTGAAATGAAAAACATTTTAACAATCTCCACTTTATTTTCAATATTTCTAGCAATTCAAATTTATGGACAGCTGGAGAGTATTAGAGAATTTCCAAGACAGTATGAATCCCAAGAAATAAATGATTTGACACCGGTTTGGATTTCAGAAAATGAAATACTTGCTTTTTATAAGAACTCAACAAAAGACACAATATTTTCCAGAAGAACAACTAATCTTGGACAGACCTGGAGTAGTCAAAAGTTTGAACGAGCAGGAGATGGGATAAATTCCTTTTATTACGATATGTATTTATTCAAAACCTCTTCCAGCAGATTGTTGTTCTTCTATATATCAAAAGACCTTGAAATAAATTCTTACTTTTCAGATGACTATGGCATTAGTTGGATGAAGGCAACACAAACAACTGGATCTGTAGCAAGGGATTTATCGGTAATGGAAATTGAACCTGGTAAAATAATTCTTTCTTTCTCATCCCCATTTTGGAGAACACGCCTTAGTACCGACAATGGTGAAACCTGGATTGACGAAAACTATATCATTCCACCATCCCAACTTGGCTGGCGCTTTATAAATCCTCAATTTGTTAAAATATCTGAAAACGGGGATTCTGTTCTGGGAATTTATTCTTCTACATATGGTATAATTTATTCGTTATTTAGTACGGACAGGGGAAATACCTGGAGCGACACAACCAGGATTATGGATACCCACATTATTTACGATCCCGATTATAGGTTACCAACTTTAAAAACTATTTATGACAGGGATAACAATATCTGGCTAATATTTGATGCACAATACGATATTGAAAATGAAGACTTTTCACAGTCTGATGTCTCTGTTTTGAAAAGCACAGATAAAGGGAACAGCTGGCAGCAAATGAACAGATTCACTTCTTATATGGGAGATGATTTTCTTGGAGGTATTACAAGTAATGGAGAAAAAATTTTCGTTTCTTTCAATTCATCACGTAACGAAATATTCAATCAGGGATTTTATGGAATTCTCGGGCAATCGGAAGACACAAATACACCTCCAATTTTGCTTAATTCTGAAGTGGTAGGATTCAATTATGATAAAGATGAGGTTAATTACCGTACAAAAGTGATAGATGATCAAGGTGTTTCAAAAGTTATTGCAAGATTAGATCAAATTAATCAAAGCATTGAACTTTTTGATGATGGTTCACATAATGATAGTCTTGCCAATGATAATATCTTCGGCAATGTACTCCCCATCAATTCATCTGGTAGAGCAGGAGATGCTTATGCTATGGATCTTAATAATATCACGTTACCTTTTAATCGTAAGGGAGTGATTGCTGATGTAGACATTGATTATAAAGGATTTTCATTTGAGATTGAAATGACTGACATAAATAATAACATAGGCTCCGGAGAAGCAAGTGCATATATTCCAATAAAAGGTGGCGGCGGACCAACGGGAAAATTTGATGGGCATACATTTTTATTTGCAAGTGGTTTCTTTCTCTCAGGATACTCAAACGACGAATTGTGGAGCAATGCCGTTGCTTCTTCTGCTTTGGTTGAGGACTACATGCCCGGTAAAACAGGAAGTAATACTTTCGATCCATTAAATCAAATTTATGTGGTGAATAAACGAGATCCCGCTTTTGGTTTTTCCTGGCAGAATTGGAAAAATGCGGTTTCATTAGGTGCAGAATTCTATGATGGCGATAACGATGGAATTTACAATCCTGTTGATAAAGACTGGAATGGTACCTGGGAACCGAACGAAGATATGCCCCCATTAATTGGTGATGAGATTGCCTGGTGTGTTTACCATGATGGATTACCTGCAAACCAGAGAAGATGGCAATCGGAACCAAAAGGGATAGAAGTAAGACAAACAATTTGTGCTGCAGATCACCCGGAACTTGAAAATGTAGTATTTATCAGGTATTCAATTCTTAATACCGGACTTGTAGCTGATGTTCTTGATTCAGTTTACTTCGGTAT
>JARRKF010000044.1:0-6286 GCA_037388405.1 Ignavibacteriaceae bacterium
ATCAGACTCCAAACCACTTGATTTCATCAGTTCACTATATGGCTTCTCACCCATAAAATGTAGTTTAAAAACATTGTTCCAAAAATCATTATTGGATCTAAGAGCATTTACATTCAAACTTCTTCCGTTTACCAATGCCAGCCAGCAAGCATCATTCGTATAATAAATATTATTGCGAAAAGGAAAGTCAATACCAGGTGCTACTGACGCTGTTGGAATAATTGTTTTCAAAGAAGAGGGATCTTCCTTTACTATCTGCCATTGAACCATTCCACTATAGGAACCACCAAACATCCCAACTTTACCATTGCACCAAGGTTGGTTACTTATCCAGTTGCAAATATCTGATCCATCTTTCCCGTTTATCGTGTCAAAAAACAAAACCGATCCTTCAGAATCACCCCTCCCTCTGATATCTGCTGCAACGATGATGTAATCATTTTTAGCATAATATTGTGCCAAAGGGAAAGCACCATCTTTCGAATAGGGTGTAAAAACAAATAACGCAGGTAAGGGTTCTTTTAATGGTGAAGGGAACAATATATTTGCAGACAGTTGTATACCATCTCTCATAACTATTTTTTGATCAAATTTGATATCATAATTTTTCTCAAAATCCTGTGCCTTTATATGTATTGTTAGGAAGGCCAGAGATATAAATACTAGTTTCTTTGTCACTCTGAATTGGAAATTAAAATTCATGCCACTCATAATGACTCCTAAAGTATGTCTTTAAAAGGTATTAAAAAATAAGAAAGAGATTTAGTTATTTCAATTAATTCATTTTTTTATAAAACTTCTGATCCCATATATCATACTTTTCTATAGGTTTTTTATTTTGCTTAATAATCAATCAGATTTACTAGCTTGGATAGATGATCTCTTCTACAGTGTCTTTTTAAGATTGTGAAGAAGATGATGAAGGAGGACTGATAATTCTCCTTTAGCTTAAAAATTCGTTAGCCGAGTTGAGGTACTTGTCATGCTTTAAAAATCAACGCAATCGACGGACTCGACTCGTGTGCAAGATCTTGCTGCCTTCTGTAACTGTACACGATACAATTTTCTCCACGGGCATGGAATACATAGCGTTGACTATATGTGCCTGAGTTGGATTCTCAGTCCAAATCTGCTGATGCCATTGAAGATGTCCAGTAGCTGACCACACCCGGCTGTATTCCGAAGATATGGGGAATTCGGTGGCGTAGCTAATGATTGGACCAGATGAAGTTTCGTTGGGAATATACTTCCAACCTAGTAGCCGGCCATCTGCACCACTAGCTTGTAATTGCTTAAGTGCAGTAGGCTCCATCTCTCTGAGATTAGAGGCCTCAATATCCAGCATCTTCTTCCCACGACTACTGAGAGCTGTTCTAATAATACCATTAAAAGTATGGTGATCCTCAATGTCTCCATAAACCTTAGGAATTCCCTGTATTTCTCGTCCTGTAAGAATTGGTTCGGCGAGGTTCTCCCACATCACTAATACAAAATCACCCGTGACTCTATCCTTTTCTCCAAGATAAGAAGCACGAACTGTGAGTCCCACAATGTTGTATCGCCCACCCGCCAACCAGGTTATCCCCCTGTTCATCGAGTAGATCACCTTCACTATTGGTGGGCCATCGAGTTCATAGGGGTATGGCAAGTAGTTACGCAATTTCAACTCGTCCGTAAGATATTCAGTGGCAATTGTAGTTACATCATCGTAGTGAGCTTCTCCAGAGGGATCTGGCCACGGTTCTGCCCATGCTGGGGATCCAAAGTTCGCTGGCATCAACCAGCTCTTCTGTCCAAATCGATTTCGTACAGTAAGCAGTGACTCTGGATCATCCCCCTGGGCCTGTATTGTATCCATATTTAAAGTCATCGCACCAAACCCCATGACTGGCACAGAGGCTAGAAACTCACGGCGGTTGATCTTTTTTACCATGTTTTCTCCAACTATTGATGTTCATTATCTTCGACTATCGGCTTACCAATCAGCCGACTTAAAAATCAACTTATTCCAATCGTAAACTAAAGCACGTTTGTGAACAGCTGTAGATGCACTTTTTGCACATTTTATAAAGAAAGTCTATTTGTTAAAATATTTTTTACTTTTTTTAATGGTCTTAATGTTTCACAAGTACAGCTTTTAATTCCCAGTCCGCATCTTGCATTTTTATTTTTGCACTCAACGATAAGGTATCATTGGAAAATTCATAATACCTTATTTGGTCTGTTCCTTCCCAATTTGGAAATCGACTTCCTTCAATATAATGTGTAACCGTTCCCTTCTCTTTATCAATTTTGTAGGTTCCGCAATATGCATCAAAATTTTCAAATGCAAATTTTATCTCATCAGGTGTGCCCCTGTAAATATCCCCTGCTTCGAACTTTGGACGGTTAGGTCGCATAAGAAATGCAGACATATTTCCGTTTGAATCATAAAATAATCTGCCATAAAGATCCTCACCATAAGGATAAAAAATATCTCCTTCTGAATTCTTACCTATTAAAGAAATGAACTTCCATGTTCCTATAAATAAGTTTTTTACCTGTTCGTTGGAAATTGTTTTTCGTTTTATTATCCAATTGAATATTTCATCTGTTAATTCATCTCTCACATTCTTAAAATAGTGATCTGAATTAAACACTTTCATTTCTACATTATTAGAATTTAACTCTTTAAGTTTTCTGTATAATGGTAAAATATGTTCTTCGAGCAAAACATCTTTATCATCCAGACCCCCTAGTAAAAGTATATCTCTATCTGAGATTGATTCGGCGTGCTTTACTTGATCATATTTATCGAGATTTGCTAACCAATAATTCACGAACGAATCTATATTTGTTTTTACTGGACCAACTGGATATTCAGTCTCTTTAAGCATTTTAATGAATACATCATGGTAATTTTTATCTTTTAGCAATTTGTTACCAAAAACTGATTCATCAGCACCAGCTATAGAAATTATTCTTTTTATTTTACTATTATAAATTGCAGCAGTTAACGCCATTGCTCCTCCATAACTGTGCCCCCCAACTACAATATTTGATGTATCTATGTTAAATCTTTTTATATTCTCATTCCTCATTAAAAATGTAATAGCCGATTCAATATCCTCCATGGAGTTTTCAAAGCTAAACTTTCCTTCACTACTCCAAGTTCCACGATAATTAAACACAAATACATTTATCCCTAATGAACTAAGTTTCTCACCTAATCCGAGTGGATCTCCTTCTCCGCCTGGGTATCCATGCAGAAGAATAAACATGGGTGATTTACTATCGTTTTTTGACTCATAAACAAATGCATTTAGCTTGCTTCCCTTGCTAAAAAAATCAACTTTTGCAGGATTGATTTGTGGAAAAGCCTTAACAATTAGAATAATAAAAAGAATAAACAAAAAAATTTGTTTTCTCATGTTATCCCCGAAAGATTAAATATTATAAAAATATATTTTGTCTTATTATCTGGTATTAAACCAAGCTTACTTTCTGTATAATCTTTTAACATAACAAAACTGCCTTACAAACATCTGCCCAAGCCTTTGAATGATCAAAATTAAATATTGATTTGATTATATAACTACCTTTATTTTTTTGAAGAAAAACTCTCCTTGAGAAATGAAAGTAATTGCTGCCATGAATCTTCACTAGCATAAGCATTTCCAGCTGCAGTTCCACCCAACTTCATTAAGATACCACTTACAGGGTGCAAAGCCTGATTCATTGTTGTAGGACGGAACGGCGGACCTATGCTATGACCTGCATCAGGATATGATAAATGTTTAACCATATTCTTGAAATTGTGATCTTTTAGCCGTTGAACAGCAAATTCAGATAACTGTGCGCTAGGCCAAATTTGGTCATCTTGTCCAGAAATCAACATAACAGGCCCGTTTATCTTTTCGATTGGAATTTCCATATCCTGAACAGCAGTTCGGTTGTTAATAATACTATTAAACATAGGAGTAAAACTTACTGCTTTACCTTCAGCTATATTCTTTTGGATTTCAGCTATTAACTGCATATCAGGTTCCTGGGAAACATAAGGCAAGGGTTCGCCGTTCAGAGTCCATGCAGCATCACCTGCACTACCCGGATTAATAAAAACACTTGGAACATACCCTATAACGCATGAAATTTCCGAATAAGTCGATCCAACCAATAATGCTAATTCACCCCCACGGGAACCCCCAATAATGCCAATTCGCCCCGGATCAATTCCTCTTTGTTGTTTTAGGTAATGAATCGCTTTATTAAAATATTCAAGTGGAATATTATCAAGAGTCATTGGTAATGATTCAAGACCAAAATAAGCCAGTGCAAATGTGATATACCCATGAGAGGCAAGCAGTGCTGCTCGTGTTTCGCTCAGATTTCCACCAGAACCAGTTAAATCAATAATTCCCGGTTTATTTTTAGCACCTTTAGGAACAAATAATGTTCCGACCAAACCTTCTTCACGAACATCTTTGCGTTGAATATCTTGTTGTATTCTTAACCTGGAAAAGTTGTTCATAGCTACTAATGAATCGTTTAAAAAAACCTCCATTTGAACTTCCAATGGAGTAAGTTTCTTTGATGAAAATAAAACTGGCTGTTCCAAATCAATAGGTTTCATTGACCAAATAAAACCCATCGCATCAATTGTATTGTATGATCCAGATTTGGGGGACATCGAAGCTAAATCGACAACACCATTGTTCGGTATGAAAGTGTTTACAGATACCCATTTAATACTATCATCATCAAACATTGTTGAACGAATCTTTACTGGTTCGTTATCGGGACAATTTAAAATGCGAATAGAGACAGGTTGATCGTACATAGGTTTTTCAGGAATAACTTCAATTACTGGAGAAACACGAGAGGTACAAGAAATAATGATAACACACAGAACAATAAAAAGAAGAGTGGCTTTAAATACACGTCTTGACTTTAACATAATATATTTCCTTCTTATTTAATTTCAGTAAATAAGAAAATGTTTTCATATAGTATAAAAATGTTGTAAATTTTTCTAGACCCAAGCCTTTGGGTGTTTTTATTTACGATCATCACTCTCGCAATTTGTAAGTCGGCAGTTTTAGACAAATCAACTTTATCTTTAAACCAATAATCGAGGCCGAGTTTTTTCTATGTTGTTCATACTTTACTAATTATAGAGCCTAGTCTTTAATTACTATCCAAGTATATATTGTATTTGCTAATTCATCTCTTACATTTGAGAAAGAATGATCCGTATGGTAAACAATAAACTTAACATTCTCTATTTTTTCATTTTTTAGAACTCGGTAGAGCGGTAATAATCTATCTTCAATAGTTACATTAACATCTTCCCAACCCCCAATAAGTAAAATATTTTTATCGGTAAGTAATGGGGCGCAGTATTGTAAATCGTAGGTTGGATTCAATTCAACAATTTTCATTTCAGAAATTTCTTTCACAGTCCCCCCAGGTCCGAATCTCACAATGTCCTTACGGGATTTCAATTCATCGAATATATCGTCTAGCAATTTCTTCCTTTCCGGATCTTGTTGATACTGTCTTATTGCTGCACCGTGATCGTTGCCGGATATTGAAAATACCTCTTTGATTTCTGGATGATTTGCTGCATAGGTCAAAGCCATCCCCCCTCCAAAACTATATCCGCCTAATATTATTCTGGTTGTGTCAATTTTATATTTCAGGATATTTTCAGGTTTGTGGATGAATGCAAATGCTGCTTCTATATCTTTTTGTGAGTTATCGAAATTAAATTCTCCCTCACTTTTATGAGTGCCACTGTAATTGAAAGTTAACACATTTATTCCCTCCTGAACAATTCTACTTCCAATACCAAGAACATCATTTTCACCCCCGGGAAATCCTTGCAGTAAAATTACAGTAGTATATAATCCTTCTTCCTCAGCGGCGTAGAATTTGCCCTTAAGAATTATAGAATCACGATTTATGGTAACATCATAGGGATTCAATTCCTGAGAACGGGAGTGGCTTGCTAGAGATAGGAAGAGGAGATAAGTACTGAACAATATAAATGATTGTTTCATTTGAATCTCTTCTTTTATCTTCAAAATAAAACATCTAATTCAAAAAATCAAAAATGATCGTTAAGTAGCAATTAATAACAATTCAAAAAAATTTTTACTTATCCTATTTTTACCTGCGAACGGAATCCCTAAGTGTTTTGACAAGACAAGATCTGACATTTGGGGAGAAAGTGGATCTGAATATGATTAGCATTTAATCAAAATTAAAAATGTCCCTATCAATCAACCACTGATCCTCTTTCTGT
>JARRKF010000045.1:0-6237 GCA_037388405.1 Ignavibacteriaceae bacterium
GTCATTCCGCACAATGGACACTTTCCGGGTTCATCAGAGATCACATTCCAATCCATCATATCCTGATAGACTTTTCCATCTTTGTTTTTATCAATTGAATCAACATCTATTATACCTCTACGTACGATGGAAGGTTTTTGTGTCTGTTCTTCATTCTTCATTTCTTTCATTTGCTCATATGTTTTCTTATTGCCATTATCCATCTTCCCGCTTCCATTATTCATATTTTTCATTGTGGTATCTGTTTGTGTTGATTCTTGCATCTGTCCTATTGCTGATCTTAAGTTACTTTCCGAATCAATTAAGAATTGAGCTGAAGTTACTATTTTCATTCCTTCACTTAATCCGTTTAACACCTGATAATAACCATCTGAATAACGACCAAGCTTAACTTTCTGCGGTTTGAACTTACCTTCACCCAAAGAAATAATTACTATGTTTTTCATTCCGCTCCTGATTACTGAATTCTCCGGAACAACAGGGCTCATTCCTAAATCATTTCCTATAATTTCTACATTGGCAAACATTTCAGGTTTCAATTCACCCGACTGGTTATTTACATCAATTCTGATTTTTACAGTTCTTGATTTAGGATCAATAGTAGGATACATAAATGAAACCTTTCCCGTAAAAGATTTTCCAGGCAAAAAGTTGTAATTAATATTTGTTTTCGAGCCTAAACTGATCTTCGATAATTCGTATTCGTATATATCAGCCATCAACCAAAGGTTGGAGAGATTAGCAATTTTTAATAATGGCATTCCGCTCATTATTTTTTGTCCCTCAATAATATTCTTTTCGAGAACAGTCCCCGATTGCTGAGCATAAAGAGTTAATTCGGTTTTAACATCCTTAGTATCAATTAGCCTTTTAATTTCATCTTCGGGAACTTCAAGCAGCTCAAGTTTCTTCATAGCATTTTTAACAAGCTCATTCCCGCTTTCACGAATCGAATTTATTGAACTTGAATTAACCGTATTCTGATATGAAAGTGCCGTCAGTAATTCTTGTTGAGCAGATACAAGCTCCGGAGAATAAATCTCCATAAGCTTTGCGCCTTTAGAAACACGTTGTCCTGTATAATTCACATATAGTTTTTCAATCCAACCGGCAACTCGTGTCGTAACTACATACTGGTTTGATTCATCTATTGAGAGAACACCATTCGTAACAACTTTGCCTGAAAGATTTTTCTTTTGAACAGTCTCAATTTTAACGTTCATATTCTGTTCAACTGCAGGATCAATTGA
Source organism: Ignavibacteriaceae bacterium (assembly GCA_037388405.1). Lineage (GTDB taxonomy): Bacteria > Bacteroidota > Ignavibacteria > Ignavibacteriales > Ignavibacteriaceae > IGN2. The sequence goes on from JARRKF010000045.1 coordinate 1,251, forward strand.
TACAACACCCGAGCCGCCTGCTTCATCTGCATAAACAGGAACGAGATCCATTCCCATTTTTGACTTTCCAGGATGATCATATATTTCATTCGGATCCATTGGCGCACGCCAATAAAGAATCTTTCTTTTATCTTTCTGTGGCGGATCAGATTGGTTTGTGTTTTTAATTGGCACCAGTTTCATTCCACAAATCGGACAATTGCCCGGTTCATCGGAAATTATATCCGGATGCATTCCGCAGGTGTAAAGTTGTTTTTCTTGTGAAATCATTTCGGAAGAAGAGCTACCGGCAATAAACAAAAAATAAACCGGCAGAAGTATTACAACTGCTACTAGTAATATGATTATTATATTCTTATTCAATTTTATTCTCCTGTTAAAATTCTGTTCCCGTTAGGAATTCAAGTTCTGCGATTTCATTTAAGTAATCTGTCTTTAAACGATAAAGATCGTTTTCAATTTTGAGTAAGCTGTTCTGCGCATCAATCACATTTAAGAAATCTACCTGTCCAACTTGATAACTGGTTAAAGTGGTTTTCAGGTTTTCTGTCGCCTGAATTAATGACCCTTCTGAAATTAATTTTATTCTTGCCTTTAGTGAATTAACTTTTGCAATTGAAGAACCAAAAGAACTGCGTAAAACCTGGAGCGACATATTGTATTGTTCATCATAAAGTTTCTGCATCGATTCCGTCTCTTCCACTTTTGAGTTCACTTTCCCACCATAATTAAGAGGTAGAGAAATTCCTACCATCACTGAAAAGAAATCGTCCAATGGAGTATTTGTTTTCTCAATCTTATCCCTGAAAGAATATTGAAGTGCCAGATTGAAATTTGGGTAGTAGTCATATTTTGTCAGCGACTGTTTTAACATTTCTTTTTCCTCTGCCTCTTTAATTCCTTCCAGAAAAGGTCTATGAATTTTTGAGCTATCTATCAATTCTTCTACAGTAAAGCTGCGATATTTTATTTGAGGAAAATCTTTGGTATATATTTCCGATTCAACCGGACGAAGAAGCAATGCATTCAGCATAGCAAGTTGAGTTTTTTCTTTGCTCTTCAGATCTTCTATTTTTTCATTTAGGTTAGTAATCTCCAGTTCGACTTTTAATAAGTTCTGCTGGCTTGCCAACGAAACAGAATACTTTGTACGAACAACCTCTGCTATATTATCGAGTAGCTTTTTACTGTTTTCAGCAATCTCAATTGCTTTACGTATGAACATCAATTCATCGTAACTTTTTATAACATTTTTTCTGATTTCATTTTTGGTGTCCAGCACTTCTTGTTCACTGATATCGACATCTTTTCTGTTTACATCAGCCTGTTCACTTAATTTACCCGGAAAAGGAAAAGCCTGGCTTAGCCCTATGATTTTTCCCGTCATCGGTTCCTGAGTAAAAGAAAAAGAGTTGACCGGTAGATTTGCAAATCCGAGTGTAAGCATCGGGTCGGGAAGATTTGAATTCTGTTCAATCCTGTTTGAGGCAGATAACTTTTTCATTTCAAGCATTTTGATTTTGGGACTGACATCAATTGCAGTATTGATCAATGTTTGCAATGAGTCTGTTTGACCATTCGAAAAAGTTGTAAATAAAATTGTTAACCCAAAAATTAAAATTCTGATTTTGTTCATCTTGTTTTCCTAAATAATATCTCTTATCCATATATGATAAGATTTTTGTTATTAATTTTAGAATAGTGCAGACGGAATAATCCTATACTCCGAATAAGGATTTCCGCCATCAACGGATAAATAAGATGAGCTTAAATCAGAAGGATTGAGTTAGTAATATGTAAATCTGAATTGATTAAAAACGGCGGCGAAGAATCAGTGTAAAAAGATTCATTCTGAAAATATTCTTCTATTGAAGGAATAAAATCTGTAGAATGTGAAATGATCTGTTGTGAAGAAAAGTAATCCAGACTTGTTTTATGTACCAGATATTGATCTTCAACTTTCTTATAAATAAAATCTATTTCGCAGCAATTATACTTATTAAATGAAATGGAAGGTTTCTGTTCAGAGGTTTCATGAGCGCAGCAACCAGAACTTACGAGTTTATTATGCATAACGCATTGATTTCTTTCTGAAGCTGCCATCTTACAGAGATTAACTGTAATTGGTAATCCTGTAGTCGAGATGATAAAAAGAAGCGCTAAGGAAAATATTTTAGTTTTTCTGAACATTTACAGGTTAACATATAAATATTGTTGCTAATAAGCAATGAAAATGCCAAAGAAAATATTGAATGAATTTATGTTTTTATTGTTGTTTATTTCTATCCATTTCAAAATCAAGAAAAATAATTATTCAAATATCCCAGTTAGAGTAATTTGAGAATAATACAATTAAAGCATTTTTAATATTAAAATAATTGAAAATGGAAGATCAAATTTATTATTGCTTCCGGAATTTTACGGTCAAACTAAAAATAAAATACACAAGTACCATTGCACCAATCGCAAAAATAGTATCACCAAATGCTCTCATCCATCTTAGAGTCTGCATTATATTTGTCTGGAGGAACTCAGCGCTGCGTGCATACCAGTAACCATGTTCAACTGATGCCCAGGTTTGCATCAGTCCGACTGGAAGAAGACTAAAAGTAACCATTGCAAAGAGACCAAAATTAATTAACCAGAATGACCACTTAATCGGTTTCTCATTCCACTCAATATCTGGTCTTATTCCTCTGAGTGAAAATAACATTAACCCGATACCAAGCATTCCATAAACTCCGAATAAAGCCGCATGACCATGAACAGGTGTTGTATTTAATCCTTGCATATAATAAAGAGCAATCGGCGGATTTATCATAAATCCGAATAAACCTGCACCGAGCATATTCCAGAAAGCAACTGATACAAAAAAGTAAATTGCCCACTTATATTTTTTTACCCACTCGGTTGCGCGTGATAGCTTAATATTTTCCCAGGCTTCATAACCAACAAACATTAATGGAACAACTTCAAGTGCACTAAAGACTGAACCGAGTGCAAGAACTACCATTGGAGTACCGGAAAAATAAAGATGATGAAGTGTACCGATTATACCACCAGATAAAAAGATTGTTGCTGAAAGGACTGTTGCACGCCCTGCGGTTTTTATCGATACTAAATTCAATCTTGCAAATAAGAATGCGATCACTACTGTCGCAAACACTTCAAAGAAACCTTCTACCCAAAGATGAACTACCCACCATCTCCAGTATTCAGCAATTGCGAGATTTGTATGTTTGCCGTAAACGAGTGCAGCTGCGTAAAATGATGCAATTGCAATTGTAGAAATTAGAAAGAGTACCAAAATTGGTTTTTGGTCATCATCTTTTTTGAGAGCAGGTCTGATTGACCGCCAGATCAGAAATAACCACAGGAATAATCCGACGATCAAAGCAATCTGAAAAAATCTACCGAGATCAATATATTCATAACCGCTGTGACCGAATAAAAACCAGACACTATCTGGCATATGATTTTTTACACTCAGCCATTCACCAAACATCGAGCCAAGCACAACGATCAAAAGTGCAATAAACAAAACGTTTACTCCAATCCTCTGACCTTTCGGTTCAACGCCGCTTACCGCCGGTGCTATATATAATCCTGCTGCAAGCCAGGCAGTTGCAATCCAAAAGATTCCTAACTGTGTATGCCACGTTCTTGTAATTACATAAGGAAAAATTTCTGCAATGGGAATTCCATAAAAAGCACTTCCTTCAACACCAAAGTGTGCAGTTATCACTCCGAACAATATTTGAAGAAGCAATAATCCTGATACAATCCAAAAATATTTTACAACAGCTTTTTGTGAAGGAGTGACTGATATCTTTAGTAACGGATCATCAGTTGGTAATTTATTATGCTCGATCTCACCTCGGTTAGCTGCATGATACCAAGCCATTCCTCCAATACCTAATAACAGAAGAATAATACTCACACCAGTCCAAACAATAGTATCGGGTGTTGGTGAGTTATGAATTAATTCCTCGTGCGGCCAGTTGTTATTGAAAGTAACATCATCATTTGGTCTGTTGGTAGAAGCAGCCCAGGCACTCCAGAAAAAGAAGGCATTAAGCTTTCTAAGCTTTTCCGGATTGGTTAAAGTATTTGGAGGAATTGCATACTCGTCTTTACCATTTGTAAATACATCACTGAAATGGACCATATTAGATTTGATAGCTTCAAATCTTACATCATCGATTATAATGATAGCTCTATTAACATCATAAGAATTATGTTTATAAGTGTCCGCAAGTTGTGCTTTAAGAAACGATTGATCTTCAGGAGAAAGTTTGTCAAATTCAGAATTGAATTGTTGTTCAGCCCAGACATTCAAAACAAAAACAGCTTCGCGATGAAGCCAGTCTGCAGTCCAATCCGGTGCCACATAACTTCCGTGACCCCAAACAGAGCCAACTTCCATTCCGCCCATTGCCTGCCAGACATTTTGCCCATCCTGAATATCTGCTTTCGAAAAAACCAAAGTTCCACTTTTAGTTACAACCTTTACAGGGACCGGTGGTTTTTGATGATAAATTCTGGTTCCAACCCAGCTTAATACTGCAAACGAAATTATTATAACTAACGAAAATGAAATCCAATATTTTATCATAACTGATATCCGTAATACTTATTTGTTTATTTTATTTCTTGATGATGAAATTTGTTCACCAATAATTAAGAGTTCTTCCGCCGACAATATTTCCTCAATTTTTGGAAACAATTTTCTTTCTTCTTTTCTTATATGATTTTCAAGCAGCACTCCAAGTTCATCCATTAAATCTTCCACATCACTTTTTTTAATCAAATCATTAATAAGTAACTCTATTTTTCTGTGTTCCAAAACCACTTCTTCAATTAATCTATCAGCCTCGTCATTTCTTTTAATTACTGAAGGGAATAAGATTTTTTCTTCATCCTCAAAATGTTTTTCTAGATCAGTTTTATAAAAAGAGATTGTATATTCTTTCTTCCCTTCTAAAGT
>JARRKF010000046.1:0-10063 GCA_037388405.1 Ignavibacteriaceae bacterium
ATGGATGTTGATCATGGTACTTATCCGTTTGTTACTTCTAGTAATCCAACCTCCGGTGGTGCTTGTACAGGAACGGGTATTCCACCAACAAAAATTAGCTCAGTATTTGGGATAGTTAAGGCTTACACGACGCGTGTCGGAAATGGTCCTTTCCCAACTGAACTAACAAACGAAGAAGGTGAAAAGCTAAGGAAAATTGGCGATGAATTTGGTGCAACAACCGGAAGGCCTAGAAGATGCGGCTGGTATGATGCATTCTTAGTTGCTTACTCCCAATTAATTAATGGGGTTACTTCGGTTGCAATAACAAAGCTTGATGTACTAAGCGGTTTTCAAAAAATTAAAGTCTGCGTTGGCTATAAGATAAAAGGTAAAAGAATAAAATACTTCCCAACCTCAGTTGAACAGCTTTCTGCTGTTACTCCTGTTTACGAAGAACTTGATGGATGGAATGAAGATATTTCAAACTGCACTTCTTATAAAGGACTTCCTGCAAAAACAAAAGAGTATCTTGATTTCATTTCAAAGCATTCAGGTATAAAGATTGAAATAGTCTCGGTTGGTCCCAAAAGAAAGCAAACTTTTTATGTAAATAAATAAATTTCTGAGGATTGTTTTTTTACCTAACTGTAATTTTGACACTGAATTTAACCTCCCTTTTCTCTAATTTTAGTCCCAGCTAAATCTTCATTTCTTAAGGTGAATTATGAAAATGTCCGGCGGACCAGCATCCGTAAACATAAAGATTATACTTTTGATAATAGCTATACTTATTGCAATTGGAACGCTCTATTATACACAAACTCTCGTTGAAAAACTTCAGGTAAAAGAAAGACAAATTGTAGAGCTTTACGCAAAGGGTATTGAATATGTTGCAAACACAACAAACCCGGATGTTGATATCACTTTTCTTTTTGATAATATCATTAAACCTATAGACTTTCCATTAATTCTTTCCGATGCACAAAATAATGTGAACTTTTATAGCAAAACAGATATTAGAAATATTCAAATCGATTCAACAATGAGTGAGGAACGGTTTAAAGTTTTTATTGCTGATAAAATAAAGGAAATGGATGCTGCACATCCTCCGATTGAGGTTACTTATGAAGATTCAATAGTACTCACAAAAATTCACTATGGTGATTCAGAACATATCCGCCAGCTTCGTTACTATCCGTACATACAATTAGTTATAGCCGCAATGTTCATAGTGCTTGGATACATTGGATTCAGCAGCATTAAAAGAAGTGAACAAAGTAACATTTGGGTCGGAATGGCAAAAGAGACCGCTCATCAATTCGGAACCCCTATTTCGAGTTTAATGGGTTGGCTCGAAATGTTAAAGCTAAATTATAAAGAACCCGACAAAGTTCAGGATATAACTGAAGAAATTAGTAATGATGTTGAAAAGTTAAATAAAATCACGTACCGGTTTTCTAAAATAGGGTCCAAACCAGAGCTTTCAAAAACCAAAGTAATTGATGAACTAAAACTTGTCACATCATATTTCGAAAGAAGACTTCCCCAGACAGGTAAATCGGTAGAATTAAAAATTTCAGGTAATGAAGAAACTTGTGCGGAGTTAAACCCTGAACTTTTTGAATGGGTAATTGAAAATTTAATAAAGAATGCTCTTGATGCAATTGACGAAATAGCCGGACGTATTGAAATTAACGTTAATGAAACAAAGAAAAAGGTAGAGATTGAAGTAAAAGACAGCGGTAAAGGAATTGAAATCAAGCGAAGGAAAGATGTCTTTAGACCTGGATACAGCACAAAGAAAAGAGGATGGGGGCTGGGTTTAAGTCTTTCCAAAAGAATAATTGAAGGTTACCATGGCGGAAAAATTTTCGTAAAAAGCTCAATACCGGGAGAAGGAACAACCTTCAAAATTATTCTTAAAAAATGTTAAATCATTTTATTACCGATTAAATAAACTCTGATTCAAACACGAATATTTGATAATTAAATTCATTTAATGATTTTTCTGAATTTTACCGAACTACAGATCATAGAAAATAATTCTAACTTGACGCGATTTTTCTGAATTCTTACGAAAAATTTGTCGTTTTTAATAATTCCTCAGCAAATTATACCATTCCAAGAAAGTAACAGCTGGTTGAAAATACCTATTTACAGGTAATTATTTCCCCTTTCACACCTGAGATGAAAATATGACCAAAAGCAGTAAAAAAATGCTGCTTCAACCAATGGCACCGAGTTTGTTAAAATATATCCGAAATAGTTTAAGCATAGCATCCCTCCAAATATGACACACAAAGCTGCCGGGTTTCGCCCTCACAATCCGGCAGTTGCCCTTTTAAATCAAAACTTCTCTTGTCTTTTTTAATGCGCAATGGATTTCTTTCCTTTGAGCTTCCAAATCAACTAAAATCTCTCCAAAATTTTTAATAAGCACAAACTTAATTTTTTCATCTTTTCTTTTTTTATCGTAACTCATCAGATTGAATAACTTCTTCTCATCAAAATCCTTAAGATTGATAAACGATTTGAATTTTAATGGCAATTCGACCATCCGTTTAAGCTGATTATCGCTAATCAATTCTTTTTTCCTTGAAAGATATATTGCACTAATAATTCCTGCAAGAACTGCTTTTCCGTGAGAGATTTTGTATGATGAATTGCTTTCAAATGCATGAGCAAAGGTATGACCAAAGTTTAAAATTTTTCTTACTCCGGAAATTTCCTTTTCGTCTTTCGAAATTACAGCAGCTTTTATCTTTGCACATTCATAAATAACACGACTTAAATAATCTAAATCCTTTTTTATTAATTTATTTGATTTTGAAAGAAGCTCTTCATAAAAATCACCATTGGTCAAGTACGAATATTTTACAACCTCTCCCAATCCAGATATGATTTCTTTTCGTGGGACTGTTTCTAAAAAATTCAAATCAATCAGCACAGCTTCGGGCTGGTAAAAAGTGCCGATTAAATTTTTTGCATCTTTAAAATTAACTGCGGTCTTTCCCCCAATCGAGCTATCAACACAGGAAAGTAAAGTAGTTGGAATGTGAATTAACGGAACACCCCGCATATAGGTAGATGCCGCAAATCCGGCTATGTCTCCAAGCGTTCCTCCACCAATTGCGACTATAAGAGTATCTCGCCCAAAATTTTTCTCAGAAAGTATTGTGTATAACCGCTGAAGAGTCTTGAGTGATTTTGATTTCTCGGATGCTTTTAAGATGATAAAACTTATTTTGGTTCCAAAGGGATTTAGATTTTTATTAATGATTGAACTAAAATGCTTAAAAACATTTTCATCAACTATAACGAAAAATCTTTTAGGAAGATTTCTTTCTTCAATCAGTTGAGGTAAGAAATTAAAGACATCGACCCCAATTAAAACCGGATAATTATCTAAAGCTGTCTTTACAGTTAATTTTTTCAAGTCGAATATTTAATTCTGAGTTATATCAAAATTTATGTACTTTGCAAGAATATCTACTGTTTTACCAACTGATTGATTGTCCGTATCAACAATAAAATTACTTTGTTCGTAATATTTTTTTCTTGAATTAAGCAAAGATTGTATTCTCTCAAGGAACTGTTCTTTTGATGGAATTTCAACTCCTTCAAAAATGAATGCGGGTCGATCTGCTTTAAATCTTAATCTTTTATAAGCCATTTCGGGAGAAGATTTAAGGTAAATTATTTTACCTGTAGATTTAACAATACCGAAGTTCTCTTCAGTTGCAATAGCACCACCACCCAGAGATATAATCACTTTATTTTTTTCTGAAAGTTCTCTTAAAATTCTTGTCTCTACTTTGCGAAAAAAATCCTCTCCATTTTGCTTGAAAATATCGACAACCTTCATTCCCATTTTCTTTTCAACTTCCTTGTCCAGATCATAAAAATCCCATCCAAGAGTGTTTGCTAGAATTGGACCGATTGTGCTTTTACCGGCTGCCATGAATCCGGTTAAATAATAAATTCTTTTCTTCATAGTTATTGATTTCAAAAATAGGAGTTATTATTTGAATATTAAAGAAGCGAAATGAAAACTGGACGGTTAAATATTAAAAACGAGCCCAAGTATGAAGGTTAATCCATCAATATCTACTTTTGTTTCAAATGCATCCTCGGGAAGCTGAATTGTATTTCCCTGATATGTTGCTTCGGTTTTACTGTATTTGCTTTTTACAGTGTACTGTGGATCCCTGAACTTCATTTCAAACCTTGCCGATAAATATTTATGAATTATATAATCCATTGAAGCCGAAACCTGGATACCAACTGCAGTATTTCTATGAACAACTTCAAGTTCAATATCATTAAATTCTCTTTTAAATTGTCCGTAATAATAACCAAGTCCACCACCCATTTGAAACTTGAAATCTTCAGTTGAAAATGGGAAGTAATAGTAAAATGTTAATTCGATTGGTAAGACTCTGAAACCATCTTCAACTTCAAGCACAACTACCTGGTTTCCGATAAATGCTGTGAGATTTGGAGCCGTTGAAGTTTTATTAATATATTCAATATTCAATCCAACCAAAAATTCTTCGGCAAATTTATATCTGACATCAAGACCGGGATTCCATATACTCTCAAGTTTATATGATTTATTTCTTATTTCAAGATTTGAAGCATTTGGGTTTAAAAAGATTTGAGCCGAAGTTGTGTATACTGCATTTAAACCGATTCCGATGTTGTTATCGCCAAATTGCCCAAATACAGTAACTGAAAAGAGAAAAAATAATATTGTAGATAAAGTAGTTTTTAACATCTGATGATATAAAATGATTCTGGCGTAAAACTTGTCGATTTTTATTTAAAAAAGAAAACCCCCGATTCATACCGTAAATGTTATGAACGGGGGTTTAACAATTTCTTAATTTTTAATAACTATAGAATTTATAACGATCATCGACAATATCAGCTTTATCTTTTATAAGAGTTAGCCACTCATTTAACGATGCATTTTTCTTTTCCTGAATGAGACTGTTCCTTATCGTACTGCTCTGAGCTTTAAATAGTGTAGAATCAAATGGAGTTTTCTCGGTTAATTTCATAACATAATAACCTCTTAAACTCTTGAACGGTTCAGATACTTCACCAACCTTAAGTAGTAATGCACGCTGAATAAATGCATTATCTCTTCCAATATTCGGGACAACAGAGGTTGTATTAAAGTTGCCTGTATTTACAACGTTCAATCTCGGATCTATTTGAGGCACCTTGGCTAAGTCATTCCCTGCTTTTTTCATAACTTCGGTTGCGAGCTGAAGTCCCTTTTCATACTGCTTTTCTTTTATTAAAAGTTCTCTTACTCTTGGTTTAACATCTTCAAATTTCTGGATTCCTTCCGGAATTATTTCAGAAATTTTCGCAACTACAAATCCATTGGGTTCTTTAATTGCATCACTTACATCATTTAAATCATTTTCAAAAGCAAAATTTATCATTCGTTTGTTTGGTCCAATACCCGGGATGGTTGTAGTGTTTTTCATAAAAGCTGTACTCTGTTGAATTTTATATCCGCCAAGCTCAGCTTCATTTTCAAATCCGTTCTTATCAGCCAGATAAGCAAAATCTTTCGCAGCGTTGAATACCGCATCTTTAGTTGTCGCAGATTCCTGAACTTTATTGATTATCTGCTCAACAACATATTTTTTATTTGTCTCACCTGTTACTAAAATAATGTGATAACCAAAAGTTGTACTTATAGGTTTTTGAACTTCACCAACTTTTGCATTAAAAACGGCATCTTCAAATTCTTTTACCATCATACCTTTACCAAACCAACCAAGATCACCACCGTTCTTTGCACTGCCGGGATCTTTAGAGTATTTCATTGCCATTTCTTTAAAGTCGGCACCATTTTTTAGAGCAGTGTAAATACTGTCGGCTAGTAATTTATTTTTTTCATCTTCACCCTGATGTGGAATTAATATGTGTGAAGCTCTTACAAATTTTTCGTTTGTAGAAATAATGTTAATCAGGTGAATTAATTCATAGCCTTTGGAAGAAGGCACAGGACCGAACGTGTCACCAATTTTTGCATCCTTTAATTGCTGGTAAGCATCCTTTGAAAATGCATTTACAGCCAAAGTATCTATTTTATATGGTTCATCAGAATAGATATCAGAAAAATATTTGAAGTTAGCAGTATCTCTATCTATCATCTTTTTAACATTTTCAAGATTCTTAATAACGATATCAGAAAATTTTTAAAGTTGAATCAGGGAACAGCGTATTTGCAAATAAAACATAATCAGCTTTCATATTTGTATTCTGCTGAATAAATTTTTGTTTTACTTCAGGTTCACTTACTGTAATGCCGGCTTCCAGCATACTCTGGAGTTTTTCTCTGTATCTGCTTTGCCTTACAACTTCTTCAGCTTGCAGTAATACCTTTTCATTCTGTGGATTAAAGATTGCTTCTTCGTATGCGGCACGATTAAACTTACCGGTTGAATCAATGAAGTTTTGTTTTAGAAATGCAGGAGGATTATCCCCAAGAATTACATCTTTAATTTCCTGATCACTTACGGTTATACCGATTCTTTTAACTTCCTGCTCTATTAATTTTTCAGTTATTAAAGATTCCCAAACCTGGTCACGGAATTGATCCATTTGTTCTTCAGGAACATCTTTTCCGGTTTGTTGTTTTTGAGACTGAAGTTGATTTTCCAATGCTCGCTGGTATTCCTGGTATGTAATGTCTTCACCATTAACCTTGCCGATAACATTTGTTCGTCCACCACCTATGGCCTCCATTACATTAGAAGCAGATATCACCATAAAAAGGACAAATAGTGCACCGACTGTAACTATGAAGGCGGGAGCTAAACCTCTCATTTTAGCCATCATTCCCATATCGTATTAATCTCCGATTTATATTCCGAAATAAGGATACAAACATAGATACAGGTTAGTTAAAAATCAATTAAAAACGTCATATAACGAAAAGTCTAAATATCTTATGATCAGTTTAATCCATTATAAAAAACGAGTTTTTAATCTTTATTGCTAATTTGATTTTAAGACCTCATAAACCTATTTTAGAATGTCATCAATAAAAGATAAATACCCCTTAAATTGGAAAAAACAGAATTTCTAAAGAGCGTGCCCATCTTTTCGGAATTGAGCGATGAGACTCTCGCACATCTCTCACAATCTGGCTCAATACAAAACTTTAATAAAGATTCTATCATTTTATCTGAAAAAGAGGCTGGTACAGCATTATTTGTAATAATATCTGGTAAAGTCAAAATATCCCGAATAAGCACCGAAGATGACGATAAGGAAGTAATTCTTTCAATTCTCAATCCCTCAGATTTTTTTGGTGAGATGTCTCTTTTGGATGGTATGGAAAGATCGGCAACCGCTACTGCTATGGAGGATTCAAGAATTTTAATTGTTCAAAGGAACGATTTTCTTGATCTGCTTAGAGAAAACCCTGAAGTTTCAATTATACTTTTGCAGGAACTAACTCAAAGATTAAGAGCTGCAGGTATGAAGATTAAAGCTCTGTCTTTAAAGGATGCTGAGGGAAAAGTTGCGACTGTAATTCTTCAATTAGCAGATGAAGTGGGAAAAATAAAACAGGGTGTTGTTGAAATTGAAAAATTACCCTTTCAGCATGAACTTGCTAATATGGCAGGTACATCGAGAGAAACGATTTCCCGTACTCTGCATTCTTTTGCAAAAAAAGGGTTAGTTGAACTCGAAGGATCTAAACTTAGAATTATGAATTATGAAAAGTTCAAAGAATTGTACGGTATCTAATTTCAAAATATATTATGCAGAGAACCGACTTACATACCCACACAATTTATTCCGATGGCTACTACGAACCTGAAAAGGTAGTTAGTCTTGCACACAAACAGGGGATTGAGATACTCAGCATAACTGATCACGATAATGTAAACGCAATACCAGAAGCAACAAAACAAGCAAAAAAGTACGGAATGGAAATCATCGCCGGCGTTGAAATCAGTTCTGACATAAGGGATTCCGAAGTACATATACTTGGATACTTTATTGACCCCAAAAACAGAGAACTTGAACATTATCTGAATTTTTTCAGAGAGGAAAGATATAAACGTGCGGTTAGAATAGTTAAAAAACTTAATATTCTTGGTCTGGAAATAACCATCGAAGATGTTTTAAAATTTGCTAAAAATTCTGCTATCGGCAGACCACATATAGCTCAAGCTCTACTGGCCAAAGGTCAGGTTAAATCTTTCTTTGAAGCATTTTATAAATTTATCGGGAACCACGCACCAGCTTACGAAAGAAAAGTTCATCTTTCACCTCAAAGTGCTTTTAAAATTATTAATGATGCTGGAGGTTTATCTTTTATTGCCCATCCGGGTAACATGCCCGAAATTCTCATAAAAGAATTAATTGATGCGGGCGTTGACGGAATTGAGGTGGTTCATCCTTCCCACTCGCCCGAACAGACAAGATTTTACAGAGGGATTGTGAACGAGTATTTTTTGCTTGAATGTGGAGGTTCAGATTTTCATGGCGGTAAAAGAGAAGATGATGAAAATCTTGGGAAATACTGGACTTCCTCCAAAGTAGTTGATGCAATGAAAACGAGATTGGTTAAAGATACGGCCTGAATCAGAGTTTTAATTTTAGACTTTAAAAGCAGATATTTTTTTATAATTTTCCACCCAGAATCAAAAATCATTAAGGTACGATCAGCAAGTTTCTACCATTAACTCACAACCCGAGAAAGAAAATGAGAACACTATCTTTTTTGTTAGTCGTGCCATTCCTCATATCAACAAATTCAGCTCAGCAATTCATTAATTGGAAAAATTATACTGCACTAAAAAATGTTCAGGACGTAATTATTTACGACGGAGGATTCTGGAGCGCAACCAGCGGAGGTGCTTATAGTTATACATCTTCATCGAGCGAATTTACTGTACTGCACAAATCAGAAGGTTTGAAAGGCAATTCGTTTACTTCAGTTACTTCAGATAATTATGGTAGAGTCTGGTTTGGAAGTGCTGAGGGTGTGATTGATATTTATACTCCTAACAGCAATAGTTTTGATGTTATTCTTGATATTTTAAATTCAAATCAAACTAACAAAAGAATAAATGATTTATCTTTTTCCGGGGACACGATAATCGTATCTACTGATTATGGTGTTTCGTTAATTGATGTAAACAGTTTTTTATTTTATGATACTTTCTTCAAATTTGGAGATTTTACAACTAACACAAGAGTAAACAGTACCTTAAAATCTGGTTTATTTTATGTTTGCACTGATGAAGGAATTGCAATACAAAAACCGGAAGCAGTTAATTTATCAGCACCCGAATCGTGGAATGTTTATTCAACTCAGCAAGGATTACCTTCCTCTAAAACTTTAAAAGCAGGACTTTTCCAAAATAATCTTATTGTCAGCACTGATAAAGGTTTCTCAATCTTTTCAAATGGCACCTGGAATAATTTTATTACTGAACTCTCTAACAGAAATATTAATGATTTTCAGATAATGGGTGACTCAATTTTAATTCTATCCACAAATATTATTTATGTTTATAATAATTCCATTCTCACACAGATTTATACTTCAGAAGCAGCTCTAACACGAATTGAATCAAAACCTAATTTTGGAACCGTCTGTGCCAGCAGTAATGGAACTCTTTTTCTGAACAACGAATTGTCAGGAGATTTTATCTCACCAAATGCACCACCAGTAAATCAATTTCCAAATATGACAGTAGACGCAAATAGTCTTCTATATTCTGCAAGTGGTAAGGATAATACAGGAGTTGGTTACTATACTTTTGATGGAGAAAGCTGGAGATTTTATAATACTTCAAACACACCGGAGTTGCCAGCAAATAGTTTTTATTATGCTTTGGCATTGGGAAGTACAACTTACTTGGGGATGTGGGGTGCCGGATTTGTAGAGGTTAACGGTGAAATTAAAACTTCCTATAATAACAGTAATACAGGAATGCAGGGAATACCTAGTAATCCTAACTTTTTGGTAATTACAGGATTTGGAAGTGATTCACGAAATAATCTTTGGGTACTGAATTATTGGGCAGTTGAC